>SHBR01000009.1 GCA_004212795.1 Candidatus Thioglobus sp. | reverse complement strand
GGGCGGAGTGATGTGGGCGAGTCGTTGTGTGCAAGACTGAATGCACTGAAAATTGACAATGTTTGCATGACCCGCCGACCTGAGCTTTTCGGATCATTCGGTCACACGGTTACTGCCTCTCCTGACTTTTTTGAAAACCACGCGTCGGTTAACCGACTTAAGGTTTCAGCAGTGATTTCACTGTGTCCAATTTGGGAGCTTGAAAGATTTTCCAAAATTCTGGGCTCTGCTGGCGTTCGACAAGCGCCCTGGTTTTGCTTGAGCTCATCTAGTGTGATCACAAAGCGATCCGGGAACGCTTCAGACCAGAAGGACGTTTCCCAAAAACTAACCACTGGGGAGAAGTGGGTTGCTCAGTTTCGACTTCCTGAAGCGTTCCCGACGACGATACTGAGACCAACTCTCATCTATGGCGGAAGGCGGAATCGGAATATCAACTATCTCAAAAAGATTGGTTCGATTCTTCCTTACTGCCCCGACCTTTCGTTTGCAACGGGTCTACGAAACCCGGTTCATTGCGATGATATTTCGGAGTGGATTATCAGGTCTCTCCGAGGCGAGGAAAAACCGGAAGACGCATTGAACTTGAAGCGCCAGCTGATATTTATTCAAGGTGGCCGTCCGGTGACCTTCAATAGTATGCAAATGAGTGCTATGCGTACAACAAAAGACTTCAGAAAAGTCTGGGTTGTTCGTAAGAGGACGTTAAGCATTTTGATTCTTGTGGGTTGTTGGCTGCGTTTATTAAAAGAAGTCCCGAGGGATTTTGTAGAGCGCTTGGAAAAAGATTTTGTGTTTGATAACAACGACGCGCTAAAGGGATTGTCCTTCAGATTTCGAAAATTTCATCCATAAAATAATGATTCACTTTAACAACTTTCTTGGATTTGTTTTTCCGCTACTGATAGCTTTTCTACTAACACTCATTGTTTTTAAGTTTTTAATCGATAGAAAATCTGTGGTCTTTCCCCGCGACATTCCTAATCTTCGAAGTCTGCACATTGTTCCTACTCCGCGCGGGGGCGGAGTGATTTGTTTGATCGTGTCTATACTTGGGAGTTTATTGATTGGAATTTTCTATAGTTTCGAATGGTGGATGCTAGGCGTGGGGACGTGCATCGCCGGACTTGGCATCGTCGGCTTTATTGATGATCACCGCATTCTATCGGTAAGAAAAAAAATACTCGCGCAAACCATCCTTGTTGGAGTGATAGTCGGACTGATCTTGGATGATCGCAGTTGGCAATTGTTTGGGGAGTTCTTTGTATTTCCGGATGTATTTGTCTTTTGGCCGGCTCTGATTTTGATGATATGGCTTGTAAATCTTACCAATTTTATCGACGGTGCTGACGGTTTGCTGGGCGCGCATAGCGTGATCATCACGACGACACTCGGACTGTGGTTTTACGCGCTTGATGCACCTGCACTAAGCCTGATCACTCTTGTTGTTTCGGGTACGTTGTTAGCGTTCCTTCGCTTTAACTGGTCGCCAGCTCGTATTTTCTTGGGTGATGTGGGTAGCTTGGCCCTCGGCGGCTGGCTCGGTGTAGCGATGTTGATTGGGATAACTCGATTGGGGCTTCCCGCGGAGGCATTTGTAATGTTGTATGGCTACATTGTTTTCGATGCGTCGTTTACTCTAATCCGTAGACTATCGACAGGTAATAACATTTTTCTTGCCCACCGGGATCACTTGTACCAGCGCTTGATTGTAAGAGGTAAAAGCCATCAACAAGTCGTCCTGATCACAGGCGCACTTCAATTGGTTCTCGTGGTGTTGGCTTCATTTAACGTGATGCTCGAAGCGTATGGCATCTGGCTCTTGGTCATCGCAACTGCTATCCTCGGGCTATTCACGCTTTATGTGGGCTCTGTCGAGCGCCGCGTTTGAAATGGCAATAGTTAAAAAAATGGAAAGATCGATGTTCGATTGGATCCTGTCATCGCTCAGGTACTTGATGAGCCGGTGGCCGGTCTTGATTCATGATGCTATCGGGATCACGGTTGCTTGGCTTGGCGCGTACTGGTTTCGATTTAATCTTGATTCGATTCCTGATATTTTTTTAGACCAGGCGGTAGCGATGCTGCCGGTTGTCATTGGAGCACACCTGGTTTTCTTTGTTTTTTTTGGCATTCATCGGGGAGCCTGGAGATTCACCTCGACTTACGACCTATGGGTTGTCATTAAAGCGGTAGGCGTTGGAACTATTGCGTCGGCCGGGGTCATTTTTCTTTTAACCGACTTGATTGCAGTTCCCCGATCTGTTTTTCCACTGCATGGTCTATTCCTGGTCGGTTTTTTGACCGGTGGCCGGATCACGTATCGTCTTTTTCGAGATCGTCAACTCCAGAAAGGGCAGGGAAAAAGGGTGATGATTGTCGGCGCAGGCGCGGCTGGCGACATGCTTTTAAAAGATATCAAAAGAAGTGTCGATATTAACTATCACGTCGCTGGTTTTATCGACGACGACTCATCAAAAAAAGGTCGGGAGATTCAGGGAGTTCGAATCCTGGGCGAATGCTCAACGATTCCCCAATTGTCCAAATTGTTACACATCGAACTCATCCTGATTGCGATTCCTAGCGCGTCGGCTGAAGAAATGCGCAGGCTTGTGGGTCTTTGTGGAGAGGCAAGCGTACCATTTCGAACCTTGCCAAAGGTGCAAGACATTCTCGACGGAGGCGCTTCCAGCTCCGACTTACGAACCGTAGAACTGGATGATCTCCTCGGTCGAGCGCCTGTTGACCTGAATTGGGAAAAAATGTTCGAGATGATTAAGGATCAAAAAGTCCTTATAACAGGCGGTGCAGGGTCGATCGGTAGCGAACTTTGTCGCCAGGTCGCACGCCTTGAGCCGAAAGAGATCATCCTTGTTGAGCAAAATGAATTCAACCTTTATTTGCTCGGACTTGAACTTAAGGAGCGTTATCCGGAGATCTCATTTAGCCAACTGTTGGGAGATATTTGCGACGAGAAAGCAATTAACGATATTTTCCTAACCCATCGACCACAAATAGTCTTTCATGCGGCTGCATACAAGCATGTGCCGATGCTGCAGAACCAGATCAGGGAAACAATGCGTAACAACACGCTAGGCACTCTCTCAGTGGCGAACGCTTCGATTGCGGCGGAGGTCGAGAAGTTTGTTTTAATTTCAACAGACAAGGCCGTTAATCCGAGCAGTATGATGGGGGTGAGCAAACGCCTCGCGGAGATTGTGGGTCAACTTCGCAATGACACCGAAAAAACCAAGTTTATAACGGTACGATTTGGTAACGTTCTGGGCTCTGCCGGGAGTGTGGTTCCGCTTTTTGAGCGACAGATTCGACAAGGCGGACCGGTGACGGTCACTGATCCTTCCATGACTCGTTACTTTATGACAGTGTCGGAAGCTTGTCAGCTAATTCTTCAGGCATGCGTAATGGGTGCCGGCGGTGAAATATTCGTCTTGAATATGGGTGAGCCGGTCAAGATTGACTATCTTGCTCGCCAAATGATTCGCCTCGCGGGTAAAGTTCCGGATGATGAGGTTGAAGTCAGATATACGGGATTGCGTCCGGGCGAAAAATTATCAGAAGAATTATTTCATCCCGATGAGAGTCTCGCCCCGACAGACTATGAAAAGATTCTGCTTGCTCAGGCGAGGCCTAATACGCCAGATGAATTTTGGAAGCTCCTGGAGCGGTTAGCTTCGAGCATTGAGGCATGTGATCATAAATCTGTTCGCGACATTTCTCTTGAGCTGGTGCCCGAGTATCAATCTATCTCGGGATCGCCGGACCTAGATGCGTCGAACGCTGCGGCTTAACGGGGTAGCGTTAGTTTCCCTCTAGGGTATAAACAACAACTCCGAACGAAGGATTATCAAAATAAAGCGGTTTCCCCACCACTAACGGCCCGGATTGCCAAATTTGCAACCCTGGCCGGCTTTGGACAAAAACAGGTATTTTTCTGCCTAACAACAGGTCATCTTCGGAAAATCCCTGTAGGGTGCTTATTAACGTGAGTCGAGGTCGGGAACCATTGGAAACGGTAAATCCGATCGAGAACCGATCGAAACCGGACCGGTCTTTTGACCGAATTGCAAAAATCCCGGAACTTCCGGATTCGGATATCGTCGTCTTGCCATGCATCAGAATTTTAAGGCCGTTTATCGCCGCTAGTCGATCTTTGATCGGGGTCAACACCGTGTTCTTCGTAACGACAGAGTGCCGGGCGGAATCCTTCATGGGGAGCGAAAGAATTCTAGATAAGGTGATTAAAAATTGCTCATTTACGGGGGTTATGCTTTGAGAATTGGTTGGCGGATATGCAAAAGCAAGATATTCAATATTGAGGCGATTGTTCGCTGAAGCCGGTGACGCGACAAGGACTAGGTGAAACGCTAAGATCAAAAACGTTGTCTTCATTCAGGTCGAATTTGGCGGGATCGGCATTCGATTGGAAACCTATTGATCAAGCTTCTGGAGGCCTTCGGCCCACTTTTGAACCGGACGCTGCGGGTCCAGGGTTTCCAGCATCCACTCGCATAGATCTACCCGTGTGTCGGTGTCTGATAGGTCCCCGGTGATTTTTAATTTGACAGGAGAAGTCATCTGAAAAATTCGACGTTTCGTGTTTAGCAAATATGACAAGCCCTGGCTGTCGACCTGCGCATCTGGATCAAATTGAAAACTCCCCCCGTTAGGGCCCAGCCGAACATGAGCAATTCCCAGAAGAGTTGCGATCAGTCTAAATCGCGAAAGATTGAATAGCATCTTTGTTTCTGGTGGCAACATACCAAATCGGTCAATAATTTCGAGTTGCATATTATGCAGGCCCTCGGTTTCCGCCAAATTGGATATTCGTTGATAAAGCACGAGTCGGGTATGGACGTCGGGTAGGTAGTCTGATGGAATAAACGCTGAGACACCTAGCTCAACATCTGCGGGTCTATTCGCTTCTAGATCCTGAAAAGGTTTCAGGGAGTCATCCGACAGATCGCGTATCGCCCGATTCAGGTAGTCCGTATAAAGCGTGAATCCGACTTCTTCCATCGCGCCACTTTGACCTTCGCCCAGTAGTTCTCCTGCACCCCGAATTTCGAGGTCCTGGTTTGCAAGGGCGAACCCGACGCCGAGTTCATTCAGCTCTTCAATTGCCGCGAGTCGTCTAGACGCTGTCTCTGTAAGCGCTTCTCTCTCAGGGGTCAGCAAAAATGCAAATGCCTGATGTCTTGATCGACCGACCCGCCCACGGAGTTGGTGTAATTGCGCGAGACCGAATCGGTCTGCTCGATTGATAATGATTGTGTTGGCGGTGGGAACATCGATACCGCTTTCTATTATCGTGCTACACACCAAGATATCGAAGCGCTGGTGGTAAAAATCACGCATCACGGTTTCAAGTTTTCCGCTTGGCATTTGACCATGGGCAACCTGGATATTCGCGTTGGGAAGTAAGTCGCGGATCGTTTCGCTTACCCTCTCAATACTTGACACTTCGTTGTGCAGAAAGTAGACCTGTCCTCCTCGATGCAATTCCCGTAAACACGCTTCTTTAATTATGCTTTTTGAATAGGGTTGGACACTTGTTTTTATCGAAACCCGGCCGGCGGGAGGCGTCGATATCAGTGATATCGAGCGGATTCCCGATAGTGCGATATTAAGTGTTCGCGGGATCGGCGTTGCGGTTAGCGTTAGGACATCCACTTCTTCACGCATCTGCTTGAGCTGTTCTTTCTGACGAACACCAAATCGGTGTTCCTCATCGATAATGACGAGGCCAAGCGCCTTAAAGGTTATGTCTTTCTGTAGAAGACGATGGGTGCCGATAAGGATATCGATCTTGCCGTTTCTGGCGTCGACAATGATTTTTTCAATCTGCGATTTAGACAGAAAACGAGACAAGCATGCGACTCGAACAGGTTGATTTGCGAATCGATCCCGAAAGGTTTCAAAGTGTTGCTGCGCAAGAAGGGTGGTTGGGGCGAGAATTGCTGTTTGCTGGTTGTTCGACGACACGATAAAAGTTGCTCGTAACGCAACCTCGGTTTTGCCGAAACCGACGTCTCCACAAATTAGACGATCCATGGGCTGAATGGCGCTAAGATCCTCCCTGACTGCTTCAATCGCGCTTTCTTGATCTACTGTTTCCTCGAAAGGGAACTCGCTCGTAAAGGCCCGATACTGTTGTTCTTCGACAGCAAGCGACTTCCCGACTCTAAGCGTTCGGAGTGCTTGGGTTTTAAGAAGTTCCGCCCCAACATCGTAAGCCCTTTTCCGAGCTCGTGATCGCGCCTTTTCCCATTGCTCGCCCCCGAGCGTATGCAGTGGAGCCGTATCAGAGTCCCCTCCGATATATCGAGACAACACCCCAATATTGAAAACAGGGATATAAAGCTTTCCACCCCCTTTATAGCTGACAACAATGAATTCGTCTGACTTTCCATCAATTGAGAGTGACTTCAAACCCTCATACCGCCCAACGCCATGGTCAATATGAACAATAGGGTCCTGGGGTTTCAATTCAGCAATTGATCGAATGATAGCTTCAGGATCACTCGAGCGTCCGCGCCTCTTGTTCTGACGTTTTTTTGAGCCATAGAGTTGCGATTCGACCACCATTTCAGGGGCTTCATCGGGAATGTAAAGGCCGCGATCTAGAGGAGAGACACAAATGCCAACTTGAGCGTCAGGATCGCTGGCAAATTCATGCCATGAGGAATACTCCTGGACGAGCAGGTCATAGGACCTAAAAAGGTCTCGGAATGTTTCTGCTCGACCTGCAGACTCTGCGCTGACTAAGATCGGGAATTCTTTTGATTGTTTGACACGATTAATCAGCGTCAGGAAAGGTTCTGAAACCTGGTGATCGACGGGATAAACCGGCACCTCAGCAACCGCTTTAATCTCGGATTTAGTTGAAACATCGGAATTGGTTTTTATAACGCTCTGGGATTCGATTCTCTCGATAACTTCCTGCGGTGCCATTGAGATTTCGCTCGGAGGCATTGGTGGACGTTCTTGATCATAGGAAAACTGCGAATATCTGTCATTCAGGGTTGCCCACTCCGAATTTAAAAGGTCTTCAAGATCGTACGGTACGACCCAGGTCGCCTGCTCGGGGAGATAATCAAAAATCGTTGCGGCATGTGCGAAAAACAAAGGAAGGTAGAACTCTATTCCTGATGGGAATTTGCCCTGGGAAACGTCGCGGTAAATTATCGAGTTTTGAGGGTCGCCGGCGAATGTGCGCCTGTAATTCGCTCGAAAGCGATCGATAGCAATCTGGTCGGTTGGAAATTCCCGGGCCGGCAGGATCGAAAGTGAGTTAGTTTCACCAATAGACTTTTGAGATTCCGGATCGAAAAATCGAATTTTTTCGATTTCATTGCCAAAAAGATCAATACGAAACGGTTTTTCGGATCCGGAAGGGTATACATCAATGATCCCACCGCGGACCGCAAATTCGCCGGGTGAGATCACGCGTGAAACTGAAAGATAACCTGAGTCGGACAGTCGACTCCTGAAGGCTTGCGGATCAAGCGCGCCCCCTTTTTGCAGTTTAAAACTGTTGGAAAGCAGAAACTCCGGCGGTGCTAGTCTGGCAAGCAGTTGATCGGCCGAAATGACGACGATTCGCGCCCCAGTTTTAAGATCAACCAAGGTTGCGATTCGTTGTGACACGATTTCGGGGTGAGGCGAAAATCGATCATACGGAAGGCATTCCCAGCCGGAGAAAAATAAAGGTTTTGGCAGTGAGTTCTCAAGGAAAAATCCGATCTCATCGAGAAGAAGTTGATGCTCGCGAGGGGTGCGCGCAACTACGATAGTGGGGCCGTTTTCAATACTGAGATTTGCGATGCTGAACGCAAGCGATGCGCCTGCACGCCGGGACCATCGCTTGCTAAATGTCTCAGTCGGCAGAATGCGTTGGGTAGATAAAGGAGGCAACGACAGAAAAATCAATGGAGCGAAAACGCAATTTTAGCGTAAACTGAGTAATAACTTTCTACATAAACCAATATTTTGATAATAATAAATCAGTCAAAATGAGTAATAAGATATGGGCGATCGTCCCATCGGCGGGCTCTGGGAAGCGGTTTGGGGGTAGTGGGCCAAAACAATACACCCTGTTGCGCGGGAAACAGGTCATTCACTGGACGCTGGAGCGACTTCGAGCGGTTTCTGAACTCTCCGGTATTTTGGTCGGAGTGGCAGCGGACAATGACTTGCCCCTGTTAGAGCCTTCGAGCAGTCGATTGGAAGTCGAGACCTATATCGGTGGTGCCACGCGCTCGGAAACGGTTCTGAAAGGACTCAAACGGCTGATCGACTGTGGTCATAAAGATGAGTGGGCGCTAATCCATGACGCGGCAAGGCCTCTTATTACTCCCGAACTGGTTAGCGAACTGGTAAACAGTGTTGATTTCGATGCTCGAGGGGGCCTATTGGCAATAGAGGTTGTTGACACCTTAAAAGAGATCAAGAATGGTCGGAGTCTCGGAACGATTGATCGAGGAAAACACTGGCGTGCACAGACGCCGCAGCTTTTTCCCGTCGGTCGACTGTTTGAAGCACTTTGCGCAGGAAGAGAAAAAAATATTACGTTTACGGACGAAGCAAATGCGATGGAGTTTTTGGGTTATGCCCCGTTAATGGTCAAGGGATCAAGTGAAAATTTGAAACTGACCGAGCCTGAAGATATGATTTTTGCGAGCGCAATCCTAGAGGCTCAGGAGAAGACCAATTGATTCGTATCGGGCATGGATTCGATGTTCATAGGTTGGTTAGCGGGCGCAAGCTACGATTGGGTGGAGTGGATATCCCATTCGAACGTGGATTGGATGGCCATAGTGACGCAGATGTGCTTATACACGCTATTTGCGATGCGTTGTTCGGGGCCGCATCACTTGGCGATATCGGGAAGCACTTTCCGGATTCTGATCCGGCGCATGCGGACCAAGATAGCAGGGAGTTGCTTAGAGCGACACTGACAGAACTGAACGCTCACGGTTTTTCAGTCTCAAATTTAGATTCCACAATTGTGGCTGAGGCGCCCCGTTTGTCAGGTTTCATTTCTGTAATGATTGATAATTTGGCTCAGGACCTAAAGGTCAACACCAGCCAAATTAACGTTAAAGCGACAACGACCGAGAAATTAGGTTTTACCGGAAGAGGCGAAGGGATTGCCGCGTATGCGGTCGTACTTCTTACGACTGAGACCCATCGATAAGTAAAAAAAACGCGCCACTACCACCATGAGAAGGGGTTGCCCAGCAAAAGGCGACGACTTGAGGAAATGTTGGCATCAGCCCGAGGGTCGAATTTCTGACAGGCGAGAAACCTTCGGGAGAGTGGGATCCTTTTCCAGTGATCACTAACTGACAGGTTTGGTGAAGACTTGTTTTTTGATTAATAAAATCCGTAAGTCGCTGCATTGCTTTGTCAACTGTATTGCCGTGGAGATCGAGTACGTCTTCGGGGTTAAATTTTCCGGCCTTGAGCGCCGAAAACGTTGCTGGATCGATATTGACTCGCCGAAAACTCTCTCCATCCTCGGAAATGATTGCGTCTTGTGAGGCGCCACTGAAAGGCTTGGCCCGCTTTTTAGTTGCGGCCGGTCTCGAATTTACGCGGGGTTGCTGCGAGAAGGGCTCTACGCCCGATACCGCCTCTCGAAAAAGCCGAGCCTCATCTTTCGAGATGCTAGTCTGTCGACGAGGGGCCTTTTTCATTTTTTCGACTTTAACTGTTGGTGTCCAGAAAACGTTTTGCATCAAGTGCAGCCATGCAGCCTGTCGCCGCAGAAGTGACTGCTTGCCTGTAGACGTGATCCATTACGTCGCCGGCAGCAAAAACACCGGGTATGCTAGTTGCCGTTGCATCCCCATCAAGACCGGACAGGACCCGAAGATAGCCGTTGTTAATATCGAGTTGATCGACGAACAGATTAGTATTCGGTATATGCCCAATCGCGATAAAAACGCCATGAACGGATAAGTCTTTCGCTGGCTTATTCTCACCAACCCCTTTGATGCGGATTCCCGTTACACCGCCATCATCCCCTAGCACCTCTTCGAGGGTTTGGTTCCATTCGATCGAAACATTTCCTGTATCGCCAGCTCTTGCAAAGAGTTGATCCTGAAGAATTGCCTCAGCTCGTAGAGAATCTCGCCGATGAACGAGCGTGACCTTTGAGCATAGATTGGATAAGTAAATCGCTTCCTCAACGGCTGTATTGCCTCCGCCAATGACTGCAACCGGTTTATTTTTATAGAAGAATCCATCACAAGTTGCGCATGCAGAGACGCCTTTGCCTTTGAAATTTTCTTCGGACTCGAGGCCTAGATATTGTGCAGAGGCTCCAGTTGCGATGATTAAAGCGTCGCAAGTATAGGTGGCAGCGTCACCATTTAATTCAAACGGGCGAGAATCTAATTTAGCGGTGTGGATATGGTCAAACACGATTTCGGTTCCAAACCGCTCTGCGTGGGTCAGCATTCGAGACATCAGGTCTGGACCCATTAGCCCATGTGGATCACCCGGCCAGTTATCAACCTCTGTAGTCGTCATTAACTGACCGCCTTGCTCGATGCCCGTCACCAGTACCGGGGACAAATTTGCTCTTGATGCGTAAACAGCGGCCGTGTAGCCAGCCGGCCCTGAGCCCAGTATTAGTAAGCGCGAATGTCGTGTTGTCCCCATGGATTGCTCCGAAAAAAAAATGACCCTTTATTGTCGCCCCAACGCCGATGAGAATCTAGGGAGACGTCACAGATGAGCCCAATGTGCGGTTAGATTGCCTGATTTCGCTATAATACGGAACTCTTTACGGGCGCCAAATTAGTTGCAGGTATTCAGACTTGATCCAAACAAAAATTAAGAATAAACGGAAGTCGCCGCCTTCTGAAACGCCCGCTCGCCTGACCCGACTGGCGCGCGAAGCGCTTGTTATTTCGCTGGTTGCGCTAACGGGCTATCTATTGATTTGCCTAGTTTCGTATTCTCCTCTGGACCCGGCCTGGACTTCAACAGGGGATGACGGGTCGACTCGAAATCTGGGAGGGCGCTTTGGCGCCTGGTTTGCGGATTTATTTTTACATGCGTTTGGCTACGCGGCGTACCTATTCCCGGTAATTTTCGGCCTATTAAGCGCCCGAATGTTGCGCAATCGGGATAACCCGAACAGCTCGTACGCCCGATTTGTTCACGGTATTGGGATTGCATTAACTGTTTTGTCGGCTTGCGGAATCGAGTATGTCCACTTTGCGAATGGAGGTTCAGATAATGGATTCTCGGGCGGCGGGTGGCTCGGATTGGTTTCGGGCGGCTGGTTATTAGACGTGTTTGGGTCGGTTGGATCGACCGTTGCCTTAATTGTGGCATTGATTGCAGGGTTATCCTGGACACTTGATTTATCCTGGTTTAGTGCGATGGATAATGTCGGAGCGAAGGCATTTGAATGGGCCGCACGCACGCGAGCCGCTCTCGCTGACTGGCTGGATAAAGTGAAAGGCCTTCGCTCGCGCCGTCAACGACAGGAGACCGTCGCTGAAATACGACGCGAGCGAGAGCATAAAGAACCGCCACGTATAGAGCCGAAGATCAAGCCCGCAAAAGAAGGGCTACGACTGCAAAAGGAAAAACAGACCACGATCCCGCTATTTATCGAAGGCAAAGCACCGCAGGGTAATCTTCCGGCGCTTAAGTTGCTTGACCAACCGCAAGTCCAACCGGGGGGGTACAGTAAGGATTCGCTCGAAATGATGTCGAGACTGGTTGAGAAAAAGTTACGGGATTTTAACGTTGAAGTCACCGTTGTCTCTGTTCAACCCGGACCTGTAATTACCCGCTTTGAGATTGATCCTGCCGCAGGGATAAAAGCAAGTCAGATTGTCGGTCTTTCCAGAGATCTGGCAAGAGCCTTATCCGTGGTCAGTGTTCGAGTGGTTGAAAATATTCCCGGTAAGACCTATATCGGCATCGAAATTCCTAATGAGTCTCGGGAGACCGTATTTTTACTTGAGGGTTTGGCGTCTGCCGTTTATGAGACCAGTAAGAGCCCGCTGACATTGATTCTGGGAAAAGATATTGCCGGTGAGCCCGTGGTTTCCGATCTTTGCAAAATGCCTCATCTGTTGGTCGCGGGCACAACAGGGTCCGGAAAGTCAGTTTGCGTGAATGCAATTATTTTAAGCATTCTGTATAAATCCACTCCGGAAGATGTTCGTTTGATTATGGTCGATCCCAAGATGCTTGAGCTGTCCGTCTACGATGGGATTCCACATTTATTGACGCCTGTTGTCACGGACATGCAAAAAGCGGCAAACGCGCTTCGTTGGTGTATTGTTGAGATGGATCGCCGGTTTAGAGTCATGGCGGCATTGGGCGTTCGCAATATTGTGGGATACAACCGTAAAGTGGAAGCGGCAATTGCTAGTGGGAAGCCTATCGATGATCCGATGTATTCGCCAATTCCGGGCGATGATTCTGAAACCCCGAAGCTAGCAAAGATTCCCTACATCGTTGTTATTGTTGATGAATTCGCCGATCTCATGATGGTAGCGGGTAAGAAAATTGAGGAGTTGATTACGCGTATTGCCCAAAGAGCAAGAGCCGCGGGAATTCATTTGGTGCTGGCGACCCAGCGACCTTCGGTCGATGTTGTTACGGGCCTGATCAAAGCAAATATTCCGACTCGAATCGCTTTTCAAGTCTCAGCTCGAGCCGATTCAAGAACCGTTCTCGACCAAATGGGGGCCGAGCAACTCTTAGGGCACGGGGACATGCTTTTTATGCCACCTGGCACCGGCCTGCCAATGCGCGTTCATGGATCATTCGTTTCGGATCAAGAGGTGCATCGGGTAGCCGAAGAGATCAGAAAAAGTGGAAGCCCGGAATATCTTGAGGCCGTTGTCGACAGTTCAGCATTGGCGGGTTCTTTACCTGGAGAGGATTCTGGAGATGGGGCGGGCGGTGAAGAGGATCCTCTTTACGATAAAGCGCTCGCTTTTGTAACTGAGACCCGTAGAGCGTCCATATCTTCGGTCCAGCGTCATCTTCGGGTAGGATACAACCGCGCGGCTCGGATGATCGAATCAATGGAAGCGGCCGGCGCAGTAGGCCCGCTAGAAAACGGGAAGCGTGAGGTTATCGCACCCGCGACTTCTGATTAGTTCGAATAAAGCGAGTATTTCCCATAGATGAAAATAAATTCTGTTTTGTGGTTTTTTCTGTTTTTCGGGGTGATCCTAAATTCGCCAAGGGTCACCGCGGAGCCGGACCCACTGGAGTTATTTTTTGAATCGACCGAGACGTTTAGCGCTGATTTTCAGCAAACCGTGCTCGGAGAGAACCTCGAGTTACTCCAGGAAAGTATGGGTCGGTTTGTACTTCGACGCCCCGGGCGTCTACTCTGGACCTACGGAGAGCCTCCCGAACAGATGATCGTGGCTGATGGAAATCTATTGTGGGTTTACGATGTTAGCCTTGAGCAAGTTGTTGTGCGCCGTCAAGATAAAGGATTGGGAGCGACCCCCGCTGGCCTTCTGGCCGATGTAAAACACCCTGAACAGTCCTATTTGGTCGAAAGGTTAGGTATTCAGCAGGGAATTTACTGGGTGTCTCTTTTTCCAAAAGACTCCCAAGGGCCTTTTTCACAGATTCAATTAGGGTTTGATGAGGGGGTGCTTCGATTCGTGCAAATGCTCGATCAGTTAGAACAGGTCACTCGCGTCCAGTTTAAAAATATCTCTGTCAATCAGGATATTGATGAGCAGATATTCGTACTCGATGTACCGAGTCATGTTGATGTGATTAGAGAGGACCTTTAAATACTATGGGATCTATATTAATCGTCGGCGCCGGGGGTGCGATAGGGTCAATGTTACGGTTCTGGGTCGGTAGTCGGGTCACTGAAGCAATGGGATCAGAGTTCGCGTGGGGCACGCTTACCGTCAATATAGCCGGATCGTTTCTGATTGGTTTTTTAGCGTTTGTGATAAACACTAAAACGCCTCTTGGAGAACTACTGCGTTTGGGCCTCATTGTCGGGGTGCTCGGGGGTTTCACGACGTTTTCCGCATTTTCAGCTGAGACGGTAACGCTGCTTTTATCGCAACAGTGGCTGCGTGCAGTCACTTATATTTCGGCTAGTGTTCTTTTGTGTATTTTTGCTGCGACCGCCGGTATGGCGGCCGGGCGACAATTTTCTTAAAAAAAGGTTTATCGCGATGTTGGATTCACAACTCCTACGAAATGATTTAGAAAGCGTGGCAGAAAAACTCGCCCCACGCGGATTTAATCTCGATGTTGGACAGCTTCAGGATTTAGAGCGTAAACGAAAAGCGCTGCAAACTGAACAGCAGGAGTTGCAGGCCCAACGGAACAAGTCAGCGAAAGAAGTGGGTCGTCTAAAAGCTTCCGGCGAGGATGCCCAGCATCTAATTGACGAGACCGCTGGCATCGGCGCACGACTTGTCACGGTCGATGAAGCGTTGTCCCTCGTTCAGGCTGAACTTGATGGATTGCTTAAAAGCATTCCGAATATCCCGCATGAATCTGTGCCGTCTGGCGGCAGCGAAGATGACAATATTGAGATTCGTCGATGGGGTGAACCGATAGAACTAGGGTTTGATCCGCTTGATCATGTCAGCCTTGGTGCTGGCCTCAAGATGATGGACTTTGACATTGCCGCAAAAATCACCGGCAGCCGATTCGTGGTGATGTCAGACTCACTTGCCCGACTCCACCGCGCTTTAATCCAGTTTATGCTCGATGTGCATACACTGGAAAATGGCTACCGGGAAACCTATGTTCCTTATCTTGTAAATAGTGATTCATTATTTGGGACCGGACAGTTGCCCAAGTTTGCTGACGACCAATTCATGACAGCGACTGATCCGCCGTATTATCTGATCCCGACTGCGGAGGTTCCAGTCACTAATCTTTATGCTAAGACCGTGATCGATGGAAATGAATTACCGATTAAACGCGTCTGTCATACGCCATGTTTCCGCAGTGAGGCCGGTTCGTACGGCAAAGATACGCGAGGCATGATTCGTCAGCATCAGTTCGAAAAAGTCGAGCTGGTGCAAATCGTTGAGCCCGAACGCTCATGGACTGCTCTGGAGGAATTAACGACAAACGCAGAAGGCATTCTTCAACGCCTCGACTTGCCATATCGAGTCGTGACGTTATGTGGGGGAGATCTTGGGTTTTCTGCTGCAAAGACCTACGACCTTGAGGTTTGGCTTCCCGCTCAAAATAAATATCGTGAGATTTCGTCCTGCAGTAACTTCGAGGCATTTCAGGCTCGAAGAATGCAGGCCCGATACAAAAAGAGCAGTGCTGATAAGCCCCAGTTGGTGCACACCTTAAACGGATCAGGTCTTGCCGTTGGGAGAACGCTGGTCGCGGTGATGGAGAACTATCAAGATGAGAATGGATCGGTCAGCATTCCCGCTGCTTTGAGACCTTATATGGGTGGACTTACGAACATAAAGCCATAAAAAACCCCGACGCAGGGTCGGGGTTAGTCTCGTTGATTAGCGCGGCGCTCTAATCATCTCCACCAAACACCCCTAGAATTTGAAGTAAACTCAGGAAGAGGTTGTAGATCGAGACATAGAGCGTTACGGTTGCCATGATGTAGTTGGTTTCACCGCCGTGAATGATCGCGCTAGTCTGATACAAGATCATCGCGCTCATTAATACAATAAACATCGCGGAAACGGCTAGCGATAATGCCGGGATACTAAAAATAGCAGCGCCGATGCCCGCGAGAAAGGCAACCAAAATTCCTGCAAACAGCATTCCGCCGAGGAAACTGAAGTCCTTCTGAGATTTCAACGCGTAACCCGAGAGACCGAGAAAAATCAAACCTGTCCCGCCGAGCGCGGTCATGACGAGCTGATCACCGTTCGGTACTGCCGAAATGTAATACCCGATAATAGGCCCTAGCGTCAGTCCCATGAACCCTGTGAGTCCGAAAACAAAAACGATTCCAAGGCCTGAATTTCTAAACCGCCCCGCAAGGAAGAGAAGCCCAAAATACCCCACGAGTGTGATAACAAAACCAGGGTGAGGCCAGCCCATCATCATTGACAAGCCAGCTGTCGCGGCGCTGAACAGCAACGTTGCTGACAGTAACGCATAGGTGTTTTTCAATACCTTGTTGAATTCCACCCCTTGAACCGCGGGACGATCGGAGCTTAAAGTTTGTCGAGAAATCATCGTTTAGGTGTTCTCCTTTTTTAAGTTTGAATTTAACTACTGTAAGGATGGGTCCGATTATGCCAGAATTCAAGATCGGGACGGAAATATGCTCCCAAACTCAGTTCTAAAAGCCTTTTATTTTTAGGAAAATAGTTTGTCCGAAGGCACTCAGAATACCCAACGTGGAGAGGTGGCAGAGTGGTCGAATGCGGCGGTCTTGAAAACCGTTGAACTGAAAGGTTCCGGGGGTTCGAATCCCTCCCTCTCCGCCATTTTTTGGGTCCGATCCGCCGATTGAGCCATTCCCCGAGAAGCTACATTTGATCATTTGATTTCAGATGAATATTGATCCAACCAATCAATATACCGCCAGGAACGGCAGCTCGCTATTATCTTTGACAATCGCACTAATGTTTTATTCCGGTTTAGGTACATCAGCCAATTCATTAGATGGTTGCCATCCAGATCTGGATGCATGAACCGTTCTTGATCTTGATCAATATCGTAAGGGTGGATATAAGACGTGACTGGAAGCTCGCGATTGTGTCGAAATAGCGAGATGCGAGTGAGGCTAAACGGCAGGACCCGCAGATAAACGCCCCCCAAGAGCGGTACCCGGGGTAAAGGTGTGCGGTGTAGCGAGACCGGGATTTCAACTAGACCCGGCCGCATTCGGCGAGGGCGGGTTCCAAAGCCAGGCCAGCCAAAAAGCGGATTTTTCGCTGCAAGGACCGAACTACTGTACAGCAGATTGTTATCCACAAGTGCGTCGTAAGCCCATTCACAACTTGGGATCAAAGAAAAAGTGGGCGCCCGAAACCCAGAAACACGGTCTGATGTTACGTGCTCCAGCGCGTCAATACTTCTTTTAAGGTCAGATGAAAACTCTTCTGGCGTCAGCTTGTTCAACTGGACATGCCGATCACTGTGACTTGCAAGTTCGTGTCCTTCGTCCGCTATTGTTTTGATTAGACCGGGGAGTCGCCGGGCAACCAAGCCAACCGTAAAGAAGGTCGCTTTGGTTTGATGGTCATCCAAAAACCGAAGAATGCGTTCTACGTTAAACCCGAGTCGATCCTGATAACGCGAGCCGCCGGGGATATGATCTCGCACATCCTCAAGATCGATTCCGAGCAGGAGATTTAATTTGCTATCTGAGCTTGCGCCCCCGGTTCGCTGACCCAAATCAGGCATTCATCGATCCCGTCTGAATATCATTGCAAATGAAGAAACGATTAGCGCAAGAACGATCGGATAGGTCGTGTTTAACTGTCGACCGATCGACGTATATGAAGTGACTTGCAAAATCGTCAGGATAAACGCATAAGCGACTAGGCCGCCAAGCAGCGCGATACTCATTACATCGTAAGTTGAGAGCCGATCGCCCCGGATGACTTGAATACCACGGTACCCTATGATGCCAACGCTCAGGATAACCAGAATTTGGGGGAGATGGCGGTAAAACCAGAGCATTTTTCCAAAAATAAAATTACTGAGCCGAACACGGTTCTTATGAAACTCAGGAACTTTTTCTAACAAGTCGATGCGTTGGGGCCGAATTGGAGACCCCGTGACGTATTTATAATTTGTCACCAGTTTGTCATCATTTAGTGATCTAGCTCTTGGGCCATTTGCGACGAAATCCTTGAACTTAACCATTCGCTTCAGGGTTTCTATAAAAGTTTCGACGCCCAATGAATTCCACTCCGAGCGCCACTTAGGCGCTAATTCCGAGTACCGAGGGCGACATTTAATTTTCTTTTCATCGCAAGCGGCATCAATTTCTTTGCCGATTCGATCAAGAAATTCGTGCGTGCTGGGTGCGTCACGAAAATATCCAATTGAATAGATTCCATCACGAAAAGCCCAGGGGAAAAAAGCAGCAATGTAGTCTGAGCCGCCTTTCATCCAGGTTCGGGTTCCCCGGCCATGCTCGAAATATTGTTCGAGTCGTTTAAATGCAGGACTCACGTTATAAGCTGCTTGTCGAGCCTCCCTATTGATTGGGATAAATCGCTCCCCAATCACTGTTTCGATTCTCAAAAGGCCGCCATAGGCAGATTTAAAGGCCGGACTTTTCATCTCATTTGTGGTGTAAACACCATATTGCTTCAGATTTTGGTAGGCAATACCTGAATTGACCATCATAAATCCTATCCCGGCCAGGATCAGGGCGTTCAAAGTTGAACGGACGGCCGGACCCACTTTCGAACATGAACTGTTTCGAGTCGATGCGAAACCATAAAACCCGATTAAAACGATGAGCGATGGCATGATCCAGATTGCCTCGCCTCGAATATTCCAAAAAAACCCAAGGACGAGTCCAAAAACAACCAAGGTTTTCCAATGTTTCTCTCTGTTCTCGACAGAAATCAATACAATTTGGGCTAATCCAAAAAGGAGTAGCGAAACCGCTGGATAAATGCCGAATCGAAATGGATAAACATTGGGAAAAAAATTATAGGTGAACGGGTTGAACGCTAGCGCACCGAAGGCGATCCAGAGATAGATGTTTCTTAAGCCTAGCTTATGTATTCCCCAGACAAAGACAAAGCAGGCTCCAAGATAAAGAAGCTCTTGAGAGAGAATCAATGGAATGCCGAGCAGATTGCTTGCGGCAATAAAAAGGGGGTAGCCTGAGCCTTTCATCAAAGTAAACTGGTCATAAGGACCCAGCCATTCCCCTTGAAGGATGTTCAGCGCAAGTCCGACAAAAAGCGTGTCATCGTGCGGTGAACTCCTCGATAGGATTTCCTGGGGCCCTAATAACCACAATTTCAGAATACTGATCAGCGCACATCCGAGCAGGAATGATCGGTTGTTGACTAGAGATGTTTTAGGACGATGCACGACTGTTTATTCCAATTATTAATAAAACCAGCTTTAAATTGACGCAAAGCCATTGGGTGGGCGTTTTAAATATCGAACCCATTTTTTGCCACTTCGAGTGTGCCAAAATAAGGACTTCTCTGGAGACGATCTATTCCGACGCCTGATTCATGGCCAATCCTATTTTAACTATTGTTATTCCGGTTTTTAACGAGGCAGACGTATTGCCTGCGTTTTTGCCCGAGATTGCAGCGTACGCTCAGTCTAACGATTTTGTTCTTATTTTTGTCGACGACGCATCAACCGATGAATCAGCGACATTGCTGGCGGCGTTCTGTCAGAAGTCTAAATCGACCTTGTTGCGCCATAAAGTTAATCGGGGTTACGGTGGAGCACTAAAAACAGGAATCAAGGCCTGCCAGACTGAATACGTGGTCACTATGGATGCGGATGGACAGCATCAGCCGGTTGATGCCGGGCGACTACTGGAATTTGGATTAGCTAAAGGCGCGGATATGGTGGTGGGCAAGCGTCAAAGCGGTAATTCAGGGCTTTATCGAGCGATCGGTCGGAAGATGATCCGGCTGCTTGCTGGGACGCTGGTCACTTTACCAATAGAGGATTTGAACTCGGGCATGAAGTTATACCGAACGCGTCTCGCGCAGGGATATCTCGTGCTCTGCCCCGACGGCATGTCTTTCAGTGACATCATTACATTGGTTTTTGTACACCGAAATAATCTTGTTCTCGAGCGCGATATCAACGTTCGAACTCGAGCCGGGGGCAAAAGTACGATTAGTACCCGTACCGCGCTCGAAACGGTTTTTGAAATTCTCAACATCGTTGCCATGTTTAATCCGGGCCGAATATTCTTACCCCTTGGCGCAGGGTTTATTCTTTTCGGTCTCGTTTGGGGGCTTCCTTTTATTATCCGGGACGAGGGGGTTTCCGTTGGAACGATGTTATTGCTTGTCTTCGGGCTGATATTTTTTCTGGTCGCGATTGTCGCCGAACAAATGGCCCAACTACGCCGTGGGCAGATTCAAGAAGATGATATTGAGTAGATTTTCTGCAGGTGTTCTTTTATTTTTGTACTCAAAATGCGGGATCGACCATTGCATCCAGATGCCGGTCAAGTTGATAATAGATCGTCATTTTTAAAAGATAGAAGCCCTTGTATGCAAGCCAATTTAATTAGCGCTGACGAACTTGAAACCCTTATTCAGTCGAACGAGATCATTGTGTGCGACTGTCGATTTGCTTTGAATGATCCGGATGCCGGCCGGGCCGCGTTTGAGGGAAGCCACATTCCGGGCGCATGCTACGTCGATCTAGAGCGGGACTTGTCAGGCCAGATAACCTCTTCGACCGGGCGTCATCCTCTGCCTGATGTCGGTGATTGGATCAATCAGGCGTCCGCGCTAGGTTTGACCAGCGGACAAAAAATAGTGGTCTATGACCACGGACCCGGTGTTTTCGCTGCACGTTTATGGTGGATGTTGGGGTGGATTGGCGTTGACGATGTTTGGCTGTTAGATGGAGGTTTTGCAAGTTGGTCAAAGTCGGGTAAATCGACCATTGCTGGGGAGGCGACTGCGGAATTACCCTCCAGCCATCTAACGTCACTGAGAGAAGTTAATGACTTAAAAGCGGACGCAGACGAGATACTTAAATCACTAGGCGGTGGGGTGGTTTCAGTTGTTGACGCCCGCGAGCCGCCACGATTCAGTGGCGAGGTTGAGCCACTAGATGCTAAAGCGGGCCATATCCCTGGTGCAATTAATTATCACTTTGCGCTAAGCCTTGAAAACGGACAATTCCGGTCGCGCGCAGAGCTTAAAGAAATTTTTGATCAGGTGACTGCAGGGCGAAATCCTCAGAATATTATCCATAGTTGTGGATCGGGGGTAACCGCTTGTCATAACCTATTTGCCATGGAGTATTCGGGGATCAAAGGCTCACGTCTTTATCCCGGATCCTGGAGCGAATGGATAGCGGATCCGTCCCGGCCAATTGAAACCTCATTCGAGAAATAAATCAAAGTAGTTGTTTTTGCGACTGCGCAAGAGACTTAATCAATGAAAGTACACGAATATCAAGCTAAGACGATTCTACGAGACCGAGGGGTCTCAGTGCCTCGGGGTATTGCCTGCTTCAGTGTTGACGATGCGTTAAAGGCAGCACAAGATTTAGGCGGCGATCGATGGGTCGTCAAAGCTCAGATCCACGCCGGCGGGCGCGGAAAGGGCGGTGGCGTTAAAGTTGTAGGATCAATTGATGAGGTTAAAGAAGTTGCCAACCAGTTACTGGGTATGCGCTTGGTCACTCATCAGACGAACGCGAACGGTCAGCAAGTTAAACGTCTTTTGGTCGAGGAGGGGGTTGGCATCGATCGCGAGTTATATCTTGGTCTAGTCATTGACCGAGCCAGTCAAAAAGTCGTCATTATGGCAAGTGCGGAAGGTGGCACTGAAATTGAAGAAGTCGCCGCGGCGACTCCGGATAAGATTTTTAAACTTTTTGTAGACCCGGGTCAGGGAATTGTTGATGCGGACGTCTCGGCACTCCTGGAGAGGGTTGGCCTGACAGGCGACCATGCCGAACAAGGCGTTCTATTTGTTAAAGCGCTGTACATGGCATTCTGGGATACCGATGCTTCTCTCGCCGAAATAAATCCTCTCGTCGTTACGACCAATGGCAAAATAATAGCGTTGGATGCGAAGTTTAATTTCGACGATAACGCTTTATTTCGACATCCAGACGTTGTTGCGATGCGGGATACCGACGAAGAAGATCCGGCGGAACTTGAAGCATCTGCAGTGGGACTTAACTATATTTCACTTGACGGGGATATCGGCTGTCTCGTAAATGGTGCGGGACTGGCAATGGCGACAATGGACATCATTAAGCTATATGGTGGCGAACCCGCAAACTTTCTAGATGTTGGTGGTGGCGCAACGGCTGAGCAAGTAACTGAGGCCTTTAAAATCATGCTTCGTAATCCAGACCTCAAGGCAATTCTGGTCAATATTTTTGGCGGAATAATGCGATGTGATGTGGTTGCTGAGGGACTGGTTCAGGCGGCGGGAGTCGTGAAACTGAGCATTCCGCTCGTTGTTCGTCTCGAGGGTACGAACGTGGAGAAAGGTCGGGAAATATTAGAGAAGGCAGGCCTGGATATGGTCACTGCGACCACAATGAACGACGCGGCACAAAAAGCTGTCGCAGCAGCGCAAGGATAAACCGGTGGCAATACTTATAGATGGCAATAGCCGTGTAATCACCCAGGGGATTACAGGGAAAACAGGACAGTTTCATACCCAAAATTGTGCTGCCTATGCGAATGGTAAGAAGGCGTTCGTAGCGGGGGTGACTCCGGGAAAAGGGGGTCAGACGGTAGAGGGAATCCCCGTCTTTGATTCGGTAGCTGAGGCTAAACGGGAAACTGCAGCCGATGTCTCTGTTATTTACGTTCCTCCCCCGTTTGCAGCGGCCGCCATAGATGAAGCGGTTGATGCCGGAATCAAAACAATTATTTGCATCACCGAAGGTGTTCCGGTCAAGGATATGATTATCACCCGTCATAAGATGCGGAACAGTGGCGCAGTGCTGGTAGGTCCGAACTGTCCAGGTGTCATCACACCAGGAGAGTTAAAAATCGGAATTATGCCGGGCTACATTCATACTCCGGGGCGTATTGGGGTCGTATCTCGCTCGGGCACCTTAACCTACGAAGTCGTTGATCAATTGACCAAACTGGGAATGGGTCAATCAAGTTGTGTCGGAATCGGTGGTGATCCGGTTAACGGACTGAAGCACCTGGATGTGATGAGAATGTTTAATGACGATCCTGAAACTGATGCGGTTGTTATGTGTGGGGAGATTGGTGGTTCCGACGAAGAGGAATGCGCGGAATGGATCAGTCAAAACATGACAAAACCGGTGGCCGCTTTTATTGCCGGGGTGACGGCTCCTCCCGGTAAGCGAATGGGTCACGCTGGCGCCATTATCGCGGGCGGGCGCGGGACGGCCGAAGACAAGATTAAAGCGCTCGAGCAAGCCGGAGTGAACGTGACTGCCAATCCTGCTGAAATTGGACTTGCGCTTCGTCAGGCCATGAAGCTTGACTAGGATTTATAAGGCCTAACGCTAAATAGATCAGGCGATAACTGACCGGTTTAAAGTTCGGCCAATACCGCGCTAATACTGTCCTTCGCGTCTCCAAACAGCATTCGGGTATTCTCCCTGTAAAAGAGCGGATTATCGACACCTGCATATCCGGTCGCCATACTTCGCTTTAGGACGATACAGGTTTTGGATTTCCACACCTCAAGAACGGGCATTCCCGCAATGGGGCTATCTGGTACCTCCTGTGCAGCAGGATTAACGATGTCGTTTGCTCCGATAACCAAGACAACGTCAGTTTCGGGCAGATCAGCATTAATTTCGTCCATCTCGAGGACAATATCGTAAGATACTCGAGCCTCAGCTAAAAGCACATTCATGTGCCCCGGCATTCGCCCTGCAACGGGATGAATGGCAAAACGGACCTCAACACCGCTATCTCTTAATTTATTGACCAGCTCCGAAACGGCTTGTTGCGCATGAGCAACCGCCATTCCGTAACCGGGCACGATGACAGCACTTTTTGCATCGGACAATAGCTGTGCCGATTCAGAACTTGAAATTGGTGTAGCTTCACCTTCGATTGCGGGCCCGGATGAGCTACTCGCCGGGGTGCCAAATCCACCTAAGATGACGGAGATAAATCGACGATTCATCGCACGACACATAATAAAGCTCAAGATCGCGCCACTGGAGCCAACTAATGCACCGGTAACAATAAGGAGATCATTTGCGAGCATGAACCCTGTCGCAGCGGCAGCCCAGCCCGAGTAACTATTAAGCATCGAAATCACGACTGGCATATCGGCACCGCCGATTGCCAGCACCATATGGAGACCAAAGATCAGTGCAAGTCCCGTCATGAAGAGGAGCGGAGTCATCCCGTCGCTAATGCTATCAGCGTTGACAAATTCAACGCCGAACCAAATGCACGCGAGCCCGATAAGGATGTTGACAATGTGGCGCCCGGGGATCATCAAGGGCTTGCTGGACAGGATCCCTTGCAGTTTTCCAAAAGCGGCAATTGATCCAGAGAACGTAAGGGCACCGATAAGAACCCCGAGATAAATTTCAATTTGATGAACAATCTTTTCAGCGCCCGAGAATTGCGTGCCCGCCTCTAGATAAGATCCGAACCCGACAAGCACGGCCGCCAACCCTACAAAACTATGAAGAATGGCCACGAGTTGGGGCATTGCGGTCATTTCAACCCGGCTCGCCAAAACGCTGCCTGCCGTACCGCCAATCGCCATAACCACAAGCACAAGCACAAGACTGATGGGTGTCGATCCGGCAATCGTCGCGACGATGGCAAGCCCCATTCCAGCGATGCCGAACAAGTTACCCCGCTGGGCACTTTCTTGATTGCTTAAGCCGCCAAGGCTTAGAATAAAAAGAATCGATGCAGCAATGTAAGCTGCTGAAACCATACCGTATTCCATTACTGTTCCTTCCTGAACATCCGCAGCATCCGTTGGGTAACCCAAAATCCACCGAAAATATTAATACTGGCGACAAATAATGCGACCATCGCAAGCGCAATTACCGTGGCGGACGATGATCCCATTTGCACCAGCGCGCCAATGACAATAATTCCGCTGATTGCATTAGTCACGCTCATCAATGGCGTATGTAAGGCGGGGGTCACATTCCAAATGACTTGCCATCCGACAAAGATAGCTAAGACGAAAACTGTGAAGTGACCCATAAATGATGCGGGTGCGACTGCACCGACTCCGAGAATGGCGGCCACCACAACGGCTAAACTGATCAAGGTCCCAGATGCCGATGATTTCCTTGCGAGTACCGGGGGAACAGGTGGACTCGATTCTGGAGCGGGAGCGGTTGGCGCTGCCGAGAGCCTAGGGGCGGGCGGCGGCCAGGTAACCTCATGACCATTGACGACGGTCATCCCCCGAATAACTTCGTCACCCATATCAATATTCAGCTTGCCGTTTTTATCCGGAGATAGATCGGACAACAAATGCACGACATTGTTGCCAAATAGGGTGCTTGATTGCGCTGCCATGCGACTTGGCAGATCCGTTAGACCAATTATCGTAAGACCTTCATCTGTGACAATTTCGTTAGGCCGTGTGAGTTCGCAGTTACCCCCTTGTTCCGCAGCAAGATCGACAATGACACTACCGGCTTTCATTAATCTGGCTGTATCGGCGAGAATTAACTTTGGCGCCGGTTTACCCGGAATCAAAGCAGTTGTAATAATGATGTCAACTTCTCGGGCTTGCTCAGCGAAGAGTGCCATTTCGGCCGCGATAAACTCCTCGCTCATTGTCTTCGCGTAACCGCCTTCGCCACTTCCCTCTTCCGAGAATTCAAGCATCAAAAATTCCGCGCCCATGCTTTCGACTTGCTCTTTTACCTCGGGTCTCGTGTCAAAGGCGCGAACCTGCGCTCCCATCGCCGACGCAGCACCAATCGCTGCGAGCCCTGCCACTCCAGCGCCAATGACTAACACTTTTGCAGGAGGCACTTTTCCTGCGGCGGTAACCTGACCCGTAAAAAACCGTCCAAAATGATTAGCGGCTTCCACGACGGCTCGGTATCCTGCTACGTTCGCCATTGAGCTCAGCGTATCAAGTTTCTGCGCGCGGGAAATTCTCGGCACCGCATCCATCGCGAGTGCAGTGACTCCTTTATTTGCTAGACCGGATAGGAGATCGGGATTTTGCCCTGGCGCAATGAGCGAGATTAGGATTTGGCCGGGTTTCAGGAGATTTTGCTCGTCAGTTCCCGATACGCTCCCGTCCTCGGGCGCGCGAATTTTAATGACAATCTCGCTGGAATTAACAAGTTCTTCCGCTGTATTAACAATTGAGGCGCCGCAATCAATATAATCCTCGTTTGAAAAGCCTGCGTGGACACCGGCGTTCAGTTCGACTTGAACTTTAAAGCCAAGTTCGCAGGCCGCGAGCACCGAGGTTGGCGCGAGCGCGACTCTTTTTTCGCCATCGCTTTGTTCTTTTAATATGCCAATGATCATAAAAATCGAGGACGCTTATTTGATTTGATTTAAGTTGAATTGAGATTGTCGTTTATAGGGTTTTACGGGGCAAGGTTAAACTCACCCTGTTCGCACCTCAATCGAGATATTCAAATAGAATCGCATGGGATATGAACGCATACTGTTTTAGCGGTTGCGTTCCGAATAAGCTAATTGCACAAGTTTGAAATATGGGTCCAAATGATTGAAACAGTTGAAAATTCTGCCTCTTTAAAAGAGCTCGCGAAGCGGACCGACACGCTTAGGGGGTATCTTTGACTACGACGGCAAAAAAGAGCGGCTTGACGAGGTCCTGTTACGCCTCGAGGATTCGGAAATCTGGAATGATCCTCAAGAAGCTCAGAAACTAGGGCGGGAGCGTGCAGCTTTAGAGGCAACGGTTCTTACGATCGATGACCTGACACGGAAAATTGAAGAGTCCGCAGAACTTCTAGCCCTGGCCCGTGAGGAAAATGATCAAGAATCGGTGGAGCTAATTTATGCTGATGTTCATTTAATTGAACAGGCGCTTCAAAAGCTGGAATTTCTGCGAATGTTTTCCGGGGAGCTCGACAGCGCACAGGCTTTCGTCGACATTCAAGCGGGATCGGGTGGTACCGAAGCTCAAGATTGGGCAGAGATGCTTTTGCGAATGTATTTGCGGTGGGCGGAGGACGAAGGATTCGCGTCAGAACTGATTGAGCGTTCAGACGGTGACGTTGCCGGAATCAAAAGCGCTACGATTCATATCAAAGGGGAGTATGCTTACGGCAAACTGCGGACCGAAACCGGCGTTCATCGACTGGTCCGAAAATCACCCTTTGACTCAGGCAACAGGCGGCATACATCATTCGCTTCGGTGTTCGCATATCCAGAAATTGACGATAGTATCGAAGTAGAAATTAATCCGGCCGACCTGAGAGTAGATACCTATCGGGCAAGCGGCGCGGGCGGGCAGCATGTCAACCGCACAGATTCGGCAGTCAGGATCACTCATCTCCCAAGTGGAATCGTCGTCCAGTGCCAGAATGACCGATCCCAGCATCGAAATCGTGCGGAGGCCATGAATATGCTTCGGGCTCGTCTTTATGAGGCTGAGATGCGGGAAAAGCGGGAACAACAGCAAGCGCTGGAGGATTCAAAAGCAGAAATCGGGTGGGGAAGTCAGATCCGGTCGTATGTACTCGATCAGTCACGGATAAAAGATTTGCGCACAGCAGTGGAGACGGGAAACACCCAGGCAGTTCTCGATGGGGGTTTAAATATTTTTATCGAAGCCAGCTTGAAAGCAGGGCTGTAATCCAAAAGAGAGAAAGTAATGAATCGGACTGACGATAACGAACAGGTAGTTCAGCGGCGGGAAAAGCTTTCGGTCTTGAGGGAAACGACAAATCCGTTTCCAAATGATTTTCGCCGGGATGCAAAAGCAGCGGACATTCTGAAACGTTTCGGCGCGCAAGAGGCAGAAATCCTCGAATCTGAGCCGGTGAACCTTAGCCTGGCCGGACGATTAATGACAAAGCGAGTCATGGGCAAGGCAGCCTTTGCCCACGTTCGGGATGAATCTGGCGATATTCAGATATACGCGCAACGCGATTCATTGCCGGAAGGGATTTACAACGGACTTTTTAAGAAGTTGGATCTCGGAGATATCATCGGAATAGAGGGGACGCTTTTTCGAACTCGCACAGGTGAGCTCACGGTTAATGTCACTGATGTTCGCTTATTGGTTAAGGCGCTTCGACCGATGCCAGAAAAGTATCACGGCCTCACCGATGTTGAAACCCGTTATCGGCAGCGCTACGTCGATCTTTTGGCGAATCAGGACTCAAGGGAAGTTTTCAGAAAACGGGCGCGGACGATGGCATCGCTTCGGCAATTTTTAGAGGCTCGGGATTATCTCGAAATTGAGTCTCCAATTATGCAAGCGATTCCCGGGGGCGCCAATGCGAAACCTTTCATAACCCATCATCATGCGCTTGGCGTGGATCTTTACCTAAGAGTGGCCCAGGAGCTCGCTATTAAACGTTGCTTAGTCGGTGGTTTTGAAAAGGTATACGAACTCAACAGAAACTTCCGAAATGAAGGGCTTAGTACGCAACATAATCCCGAGTTCACAATGCTTGAATACAACGAGGCCTACAAAGACTTCAATGACTACATGGATCTGACTGAAGAGATGTTGCGTGAGGTCGCGATTGATGTAACCGGGAGTGCGGTCGTGAATTATCAAGGCACGCCCATCGATTTTGGTAAACCGTTTAATCGAATGACCATGGCGGAGTCCGTTTGCGAATTTAATCCAGGGTTGACGATTTCTGATTGTATTGAAACAGGACCACTGACTCGAATCGCCCAAACGCTGGGAATTGAAGTTAACGAACATCATTCCGCGGGGGAGATACTTCTAAGTATTTTCGAAGAAACGGTAGAAGATAAACTGATAACCCCAACCTACATAACAGGATATCCCGCAGAGGTTTCACCTCTTTCGAGACGACAGGACGACGATCCGAATCTTACAGATCGTTTTGAACTGTTCGTGGCAGGGCGCGAGCTTGCTAATGGATTTTCCGAACTCAACGATCCGGAAGATCAGGCGCAACGGTTCCACGATCAAGCGAAGGCCAAGGCTAAAGGCGACGAAGAGGCGATGTTCTTTGACGCCGACTACATCACCGCTTTGGAATATGGGTTGCCCCCGAATGCTGGTGGAGGCCTCGGGGTAGATCGATACGTGATGATTTTGACGGACAGCCCGTCAATAAGAGATGTTTTATTGTTTCCACATATGCGCCCTGAGAGTGGCAGCTGACCCGCGTCTATGTTGAGTTGATGCGCAATGATTAAGTCAGTTCCTATATTTGTCGGGTTACGTTACACCCGTGCCCGCCGGCGAAATCATTTTGTTTCCTTTATCTCAACGATCTCGATATTGGGAATAACCGTTGGGGTGTGGGCGTTAATCACCGTGCTTTCGGTGATGAATGGATTTGAACGCGAGCTCAGGGGTCGGATCCTTAGCGTAGCGTCTCACGCGACCGTAAGCGCGTCACGAGGGTGGCTTTTGGATTGGCCGATCCTGATGGACTCGGTAACCAATCATCCCGACGTTATTAATACGGCCCCGTTTGTCCTGGGACAAGGACTGATAACCCGTGGGAATACTGTCGCGGGTGTTTTGTTTCGAGGCGTGTTGCCCGATCAAGAGGCTTTAGTGTCAGAAGTTTTGGACAATCTTACGGCCGGTCAAAGCACTGAACTGAGTCCGGGCGGGTGGAATATTATTTTGGGCGCTCAACTAGCGCGAAGTCTCGGGGTATCGAAGGGTGATCGTGTAACCCTTATAGCGCCGAAAGGAAAGATCACGCCGGCGGGATTACTGCCGCGGATGAAGCGGTTTACCGTAAGTGGTATTTTTGAGATGGACATGTACGAGTACGATTCCAGCCTCGCGTTAATTCATTTAGGTGATGCGATGACGCTTCTGGAGTCGAACAATGGCGTGAGCGGCGTAAGATTAACGGTTACTGATGTTTACGATGCGCCCCGGATTAATTCCGAATTAAAATCCCAATTGGGCTCTTCGTTCCGGATAAGTGATTGGACAATTGAACACGCTAATTTTTTTGCTGCTCTGAAGATAGAGCGGCGGGTAATGTTTGTCATTTTACTGCTAATCATTACAGTGGCGGCATTTAACATAGTCTCGACCCTCGTGATGGTTGTCACCGACAAACGATCTGACGTCGCAATTTTAAGAACCCTTGGCCTCACTCCCCGAGGCGTGATGGGGATTTTTATTGTTCAGGGAATCATTATCGGATTCGGCGGCACTATTGTTGGTGGTATTTTTGGCGTGCTAACGGCGAGCAATATCGAAACCCTTGTGCCGTGGGTTGAGGGCCTGCTAGGGATCGAGTTTTTTCCGGCCAATATCTATGTAATCAGCCAATTTCCGGCGGAGCTTCGATGGCCGGATGTCTTTTTGATATCAGGAATTTCTTTTTTGATATGCCTGATTGCGACTCTCTACCCTGCATGGCGGGCCTCGAAAACTGAACCAGCCGAGGCACTTCGATATGAGTAGTTCGAATGTGCTCCAGGCTGAGATGGTCTATGTAAGTTACGTAGAGGAGCAACATTCGGTAGAGGTGCTTAGGGGGATTGACCTAAGTGTCGACACAACAAATACCATTGCGATTACCGGGGCGTCAGGGAGTGGAAAAAGCACTCTGCTTCATACTCTTGGCGGGTTGATGAAACCTACCCGTGGAGAGGTGTCTTTGGTCGGAGAGCCGTTGTCGAAACTGTCGCCAAAAGGAATCGGGATCGCTCGCAATCAGAATCTTGGATTTATTTACCAATTTCATCATCTCCTTATGGAGTTCTCCGCATTAGAAAACGTGGCAATGCCGCTACTCATTCGTGGCGTCTCAAAAAACGAGGCGCGGGAGCGTGCATCAACAATGCTTGATTCCGTATCCTTGTCTCATCGTCTCGACCATAAGCCGGCGCAATTATCTGGAGGCGAGCGCCAGCGCGCTGCGGTTGCACGAGCTTTAGTTACCAAACCCGCACTCGTTTTGGCTGATGAACCCACTGGCAATCTTGATTCGAAAACAGCCCAAGAGATTCAGAATCTGATGTTTGAGCTCGTAGAGGCTGAAAAATTGTCGCTCCTGGTTGCCACCCATGATAGTGCCTTTGCAGATCAGTTTGAGCGCCACTATAGCCTCACGGAAGGTCGTCTCAGCCTGTTGTAACCTTGCTGCTGTTTTCAGGTGGGGTCTGTCGTTAGGGGCTTCTCCATTTCAGAGAATTAGTTCACAGCCGAAAACAAGTTCAAAACCCTATCCTATTGGCAACAAAGTTGTTAATAGGGTCAGTAAGAGTGTCGCAACGGTTCTTTTCAGCTATCGGATTTGCGGTCGGTATTGGACTGATGAGTTTCCAATCGACTTTGCTGCCGGCTGCTGCTGCAGCGGGGTTATTAATTTTTGGTTTGGCGTCAGTCGGGGCAGGAATTGTTCGACCGTGTGGATGGGTTTTTATCGGGCTTGTTTGGTCGAATCTGTTTGCGGTCTGGTCGCTTCATCAACGGCCAGCGGAGTATTGGTTTTTAGATCAGATTCAACTATCCGGATCAATTCCAGAACAATCCAAAATTAGTGATGATTTCGTTAGATTTAATTTTGAAGTCGAAAGTGTAAATAACGAAAAAATTTCAAAATTTGGTTCGCCAAAAGTCCGTTTATCGTGGTTTGACGATTATCAAGTTCCGAAGAAGGGAGATAGATGGCGGTTTACGGTCAAGCTCCGGCGCCCACGAGGCTACTGGAATACAGACGTCTTCGACTATGAGAAATATCTTTTTTTGGAAGATATTACCGGATTGGGATATGTCGTTTCCGGGGAACGGATTCAACGCGGACGTGACACCGATCTCTCCGTAAAAATGAGATTTTCTAAGAGAATTAACGCGTCGTCCACACTTCTTTATCCCGATTTAATTCTCGCCCTTGGCGTGGGAGAACGAGGCCTGATAACAGCAGATCGGTGGGAGTTACTCCGTAAAACAGGATTGAGTCATCTGGTTGCGATTTCGGGCCTGCATATTGGATTGGTTGCGTTCTGGTCATTAGCTGTAATTCGCTTTCTGATCTATCCATTCAATTTTTATGGCGGAATTTTCCCAAAAAAATACCTTGCGATTATTCTGAGCGCTTTTTGTGCATTTGCTTATGCCCAAATAGCGGGGTTTCCTGTCCCCACACTAAGAGCATTCGTGATGCTTGTAATCGGTGTTAGTGCGATTTTGTTGTTGAAGCGGGTTAGTCTTGTATCGATCCTTGCCGTTACGGTCTTCATGTTCGCGTGGTTAATCCCATCCAGCATTTTCTCTACGGCTTTTTGGCTATCTTTCGCGGCGGTCTGGATTCTCGGATCGGTGTTTGATGCGGGTTTTTCCAGGTCAAAAAATGAATTGATTCCGTTAAACGCCAGTCGGAATCGTTTCGGGCTGTTAATTCCAGGTGTTAAGCGACTGATTCTTGCCCAACTGTCGCTGTTTGTTGGGTTAGCCCCGTTAATCGGACTCCTTTTTCAGGAAATTTCGATGGTCTCGCCGATGATTAACCTGCTGGCAGTTCCTGTCTTTGGTCTGTTGGTGATCCCAGTTGTTATGGCCGGGGTAGTGGTCTCCAGTATTGGTCTTGAATCATTTGGAGATCGGTTAATCGGGTTAGGAGATTTCCTTATATTTTTAGTGTTTAATTTCGCGGATTTTTTTGAACGACGATCCTGGTCTGTAATTCAACTGGGTCAATATTCATTGTTGTTTTTGGTGATTGTTTCTGGTTTTTTGTTGTGTTATCTGTTGAAAGCGAAAAAAATACAGGGTATTTTTTTTCTATCTGGTATCGGAATTTTGGCGTTTAACTCCGAACCTCCGCAACAGTTTTCCAGCGGTGAGTTCTCAATCCGGTTTATTGATGTAGGGCAGGGGCTTGCCGCAATTATTCGAACCCAAAATCACTCTATAGCCTATGATTTCGGGCCGGCCTTTGGTTTATTTAGTCCAGCTAAGGATTCAATCGAACGATCGTTTCGTCAGCACCAGAAAGACACATTTGATGTCGCGGTAGTCAGTCATCGTGCGGCCGATCACGCCGGAGGACTGGCCTCAGTCAAATCTCGCCTAAAAGGCTCAACAATAGTGAGCGGTCAACCGCTTATTAATGGTGATCGGCGTTGCGTGTTTCCCATGCGATGGAATTTTGATGGTGTCGATTTTCGTTTTCTCAATCGGCCAGATATTCAGTTTGGTGAGGACAACAACAAATCCTGCGTCCTTCATATCAAAGGTAAATTTGGAACCGCGCTTTTTACGGGAGATCTTGAACGCCCGGCCGAGGTTGCGCTCAGCCACTTATATGGCCGGGAGCTTGGAGCCGATGTGTTACAAATTCCGCACCACGGCTCCCACAGTTCTTCATCCACTTTGTTTTTGAGCCAAGTCAATCCGAAACTTGGAATTCTTAGCAGAGGCGTGAATAACCGCTATGGTCATCCGAGCGACAGGGTGGTAAGCCGTTATCGTCAACGAGGAATCCGAATTCTCGATACGGCTCGAGTTGGCCAGATTTATTTGGTGAGCCGGAGATCAGGATGGGACGAGACAACCTATATTGACCGGAATGTTCGAATATGGCGTTCAACAGATTGATAAAGACTACCGTTACTGTGGAAGGCGGTTAAAATTGAGCGGTATAACCTTCTGAATGCAAAAACCTTGATTTTTACTGACGAAACGAATGATTGAATTGATAAAAAGTGGCGGTTGGTTGATGCTCCCGATCGTTGCCTGTTCGGTGATTTCACTTGCCATTATTATCGAAAGATCTCTTGTGCTCAGAAGGCGTGTCGTCATGCCGGAGGGCCTTGTGGCCGATATTGATCGCGCATTAGGTCGAGGAAGCCTTACACCCGACCGGATCGCTTTATTGCGTCGTTCGTCGCCATTGGGACGAGTTCTGGCCGCAGGTCTTGCAAGCGTCCAGAGTCATCCAGGGCGAATAAGTGAAGCGTTCGAAGAAGCGGGTCGACACGTTGTTCACGACCTTGAGCGGTATCTCAACGCTTTAGGGACGATCGCCGCGACAACCCCTCTCCTCGGGTTATTGGGGACGGTTATTGGGATGATTAAGGTCTTCGCAGCTATCACCGCCGCGGGAGTTGGGGATCCCCAAATTCTGGCCGGAGGAATCTCCGAGGCGCTAATCACAACCGCTGCGGGTTTGTCGGTTGGTATACCGAGCCTGATGTTTCAACGATATTTTCGGGGTCAAGTTCGAGAGTTAAGTGTTGAGATTGAGCAACATGCGTTAAGACTTCTCGAGATATTACAAACGAGAAACGTCAATTGAAATTCTCAACGACATCTGAGGAAGAAGTTTCAATCAATCTGACACCGCTGATTGATGTTGTCTTTTTATTGCTTATTTTTTTCATGATCTCAACGACATTTCAAAAAGAGACAAAGCTTGATCTGTCGCTTCCAACTGCTAATTCCATCTCTAAACCGATTGAGAGCATTACTAACATTGTTTTGGCGATAGATTCCGTTGGCCGATACAACGTCGCAACTGATTTAAAAGGCGAACAATCTGAGTTCAAGGCCACCGCGCCTGAGGATTTAAAGAAACAACTCCACAGTCTTTTCGATCAGCATCCGGACGGGACGCTCGTGATTAAAGCGGATGGCAAAACCCCGCATGAGTCGGTGGTTTTTTGTCTCGATGCGGCGCGAAAAATTGGCCTTAAAAAGGTCCGTTTTGCTGCTAAGGCGGGGTCGTCATGATATTTTCGAAGACGCAATCTCCCGGAGTGATCATTTATAAGCGGTTACTTGGCTATGTTTGGCCGTATAAGAGGATTTTTGTTTTCAGTCTAATCGGGATGGCAATGGTGGCGGGAGCCGAGGTTGCTTTCGCTGCCTTGCTCAAACCGATTATGGATGGTGGCTTTGTTGAGCGGAATCGCGCAATTATCCAGCTTACTCCGTTTTTATTGATGGGGGTTTTTGTTGCTCGTGCGCTGGGTGCAGTTGCGGACGAATACTGCATCGCCTGGGTTGGGCGACGCGTTATTTTTGATCTTCGACAGGAATTATTTGCGAAAACGATTCGACTACCGACTCAGTATTTCGATCAAAATTCAAGTGCGACATTAATTTCAAGATTAATTTACGATCTTGAACAGGTTTCGGATGCCTGCACGACAGCGGTAAGGGTAACGGTGAAAGACTCATTATTGGCAATCGGACTTCTGGTTTGGATGTTCATTCTGAGTTGGTCTTTAACGCTGCTCTTTCTTTTGATTACGCCAATCGTGACGGTTGTGGTCAGGAAAGCATCCCGTCGATTTCGCCGCTCGAGCGAAAAAATACAGAGCTCAATGGCGGGTATTACCCACGCAACCAAGGAGGCCGCGCAGGGTCATCGAGTGATCAAGGCGTACAATGGATTTGCCGAGGAAGAGCGGGCATTTGAAACAGCTAATCAGTCGAACCGCAGACAATCCATGAGAAGGGTAGCGGTAGCAGCTATAAGCGTGCCTTTATTGCTGCTCATTGCAGGCACTGGGGTGTCAGGCATTATTTACCTGGCGCTTAGCGACACAATTGTGGCTTTTGTAACACCGGGGACTTTTGTATCCTATATTGGCACGATACTTCTTCTAATGAGTCCGATTAAGCGGTTGGCGAGAGTCAATGAATACGTGCAGGCTGGAATCGCAGCGTCGACGACAGTTTTCCAGCTTTTGGATGAAAAGCCCGAGCAGAGCGTCAGAGAGGGTTCGTCACAAAGCGCAGTCATCAATGGGCATGTTGAGTTTCAGGATGTAGTCTTTCGTTACTCAACCGGGGATGATTGCGCCTTGGCGGGTGTTTCGTTCGAAGTGAGGCCGGGGCAAACTGTGGCATTGGTTGGGGATTCCGGCAGCGGGAAGTCAACGGCCGCCTCCCTGTTGTTAGGTTTTTACAGAGGGTTCGACGGGCAAATTCTGGTTGATGGTCGACCCATCGATGATTATTCGCTCCAAACGCTTCGGGCTCAGATCTCGTGGGTTTCACAAGAGCCGATTTTGTTCGATGGATCCATCAAGCAGAATGTAACCTATGGCCAATACGACCAATGGTCAGCGGAACTTGAGGAAATTCTTCATGAAATAGAGGTTGATAAGCTCGTTTCAGGCGATGATAAATCGGTGGGCGAGCTTGGCAATCGGCTTTCGGGTGGGCAGCGTCAAAGAGTCGCAATCGCGCGAGCCCTTCTTAAGAAAGGCTCGATACTGGTTATGGATGAAGCGACGTCTGCCCTTGATTTGCTCTCTGAGCAGAGGGTTCGCGAGGCGATTGTTGGCCGCGCGCAACGCCAGTCGGTTTTGCTGATTGCGCACCGGCTCGGGTTTATTGCCCATGCGGACATGATTCATGTCTTTTCGGGTGGGAAGATCATTGAATCCGGCAGTCATCAGACGCTCCTCAACCTATCGGGACAATATGCAGCGATGTGGGCTACCCAGCAGAATACGGAGCGGTCTGAAAAAGCCATTGATCGAGAGAAAAACGCATGAACCTTGTCTCGGCGTTACAGCGGTCTTGGCAGGGTATTAGCGTTGTGACGGCTCTGCTGATTCCGTTGAGCCTTATCTATTACATCATCATCACCCTCCGTCGTTGGGCTTATAAATTGGGCGTCTTGTCGGTATATCATGCGCCGGTACCCATTGTGGTGGTTGGAAACATTACAGTGGGGGGCACGGGAAAAACACCTATCATTATTGAGCTTGCGCGCGCGCTTCAATCCAGAGGTTGGAATCCCGGAATTATCTCCCGAGGTTATGGCGCAAAACTAACCGAGCCCACAGAAGTAACCCCCGATAGCGACCCTCGAAAAGTAGGAGATGAGCCTGTTCTGATATCACAGCAGACCGGTCTACCCGTCGTGACCTATCCTGATCGGGCGCTTGCGATCAAGACCCTCTTAAAAAGTGAAGTCGATCTCATTTTATCCGATGACGGTCTACAGCATTTCGCAATGGGGCGAGCAGTTGAAATCTCAGTCGTCGACGGCGAGTTCAGTTACGGAAACGGACTTCTATTACCGGCCGGCCCACTCCGAGAGCCGCGGTCCCGCCTGAGGGCATTCGATATCCAAATAAGACGAAACGGGTCAGCAGAGGCGGGGGAGATACTTGTCGTATCGAATCTATCCCGAGCCCGCAATATGATCGATGGTGAAGAGAAAGATCTAGGCGACTTTGAAGGGGTATCCGTCGTTGCTGTCGCTGGCATCCATCATCCCGACCGTTTCTTCAATGGGCTGGCGGCAAAATCGATCGAATTAGAAGCTCTAGCCTTTAGTGATCACCATCACTTCACCACCGGAGATTTCCCTGCAGATCGTACCGTATTGATGACCACTAAAGACGAAGTTAAGTGTCGTGAATTTGCGCAAAAAAGCTGGTGGGCGGTAGACCAGGAAATCATACTCCCCGATCAGTTAATTGAAAATATTGAGCGCATCATAGGGCAAAGGATCGCAAATGGTTGAGTTCACTGTGATCGTTCCTGCGCGGTTTGCGTCCTTACGACTCCCGGGGAAACCCTTGCGGGATGTAGCAGGTAAACCATTAATTCAGCGTACGTACGAAACGGTGAAGACGTCTTCCGCGACTCGAATTGTCGTTGCAACTGATGATGATGGAATCAGTCAAGTCGTCCATGGTTTCGGAGGAGAGGTCTGTTTAACTTCGGTCTCGCACCAGAGTGGCACGGATCGTGTCGCTGAAGCCGCGACCTCACTCGAGCTTGATGCTGATGAAATTGTGGTCAATGTTCAAGGAGACGAGCCTGATATGCCGGGCGCGTTAATTGATCAGGTTGTAGAAGCATTGGTTGCTAATCCTTCGGCGAGTGTCGCGACCGCGGCAACCGGCCTTGATAATCCCGGACAATTTATTGATCCTGCCGTGGTCAAAGTTGTTACAGACAAAAAAAACTTTGCGCTCTATTTTTCGAGAGCGGGAATTCCGTTCGCGCGCAGTGATGCAGAGGGTGGCCCTGACCGTGTGCCCTGGCGATTAGCGCGCCGACATATCGGCATTTACGCTTATCGCGTTCGTTACCTTCATAAATTTACTGCAGAGCCGGTAACACCGCTTGAGGGCTCTGAGCGACTGGAACAGTTGCGAGCTTTATGGCGCGGTGACAGGATAGTGGTTGTTGATGCGCGCGAGGCGCCATCCTCTGGTGTGGACACACTCGATGATCTCGAAGCTGCCATTCGGTTATTCAGTCGGTCGGAGTAGAATTTGATGCTTCAAAATACTTCTGTATTGTTTGTTTGTATGGGCAATATTTGTCGCTCTCCTTCAGCGGAGGGGGTTTTTCGACATTTGATTGAGGGCGAGGGATTGTCGGGCCAATTCTTGGTCGACTCGGCAGGGACGCGCGATTATCACATCGGCAGGTCGCCTGATCCCCGCGCGCAATCGGCAGCGCTGGCGCGAGGTATCGATATTTCAACGCTAGTCGGCCGAAAGGTGCTACCTAATGATTTTTTTGTTTTTGACTATATTCTGGTAATGGACCACGACAACCTGGACGATTTAATCTCTGTTCGGCCTGACGCCGCGACAGCGGTCGTTGACCTTCTTTTAAATTTCACCGTTGAGCATTATGGGCAGGTTGTACCTGACCCTTATTATGGCGGGGTTGATGGCTTCAGTCGGGTTCTTGATCTTATCGAGGAGGGAAGCAGTTCCTTTTTAGAAGCTATTAAGGCCCGACCAACAGAAATTTAAGCATGAATACCCCCCTGGCTTTAGGCCAATTGATGATCAGTATCGAAGGCATCGCACTGGATCATCAAAGCCGACATCGCTTGGCTCACCCCGACATTGGCGGAGTGATTTTATTTTCACGCAATTATGAAAATCGGCAGCAATTGATCGAGTTGATTCAGGAAATCCATGATCTAAGACACCCTTCGTTACTGGTTGCAGTAGATCAGGAGGGAGGAGTTGTACAACGGTTTAAAAACGAATTCACGGTTTTGCCTAATATGGCGACAGTTGGCGAGGCGTTTGACCACAACGTGGACAGCGGGTTACAACTTGCGCTAGATATCGGGCGAGTGCTGGGTTATGAATTAAGGGCTGTTGGGGTGGACTTCAGTTTTACCCCTGTTGTTGATCTTGAATCACCAAATATCGCAATTGGACGAAGATCATTCCATCGCTCACCTGAAGTCGTCAGCGCTTTATCTCGCGCCCTTGCTCGCGGTTTAAGTGAGATGGGCATGCAAGCGGTCGTCAAGCATTTTCCGGGACACAGTGGGGTGGTCGACGACCCCCACTTTGACCTGCCAAGCGACGGTCGGCAGCTAGAGGAGGTTCGACTCAGAGACATGGCCGTTTATCAGGATATGGAATCACAAGGCATAAACGCGGTCATGACCTGCCACGTTGTGTTTCCCAACATTGACAAACTGCCCGCGACATTTTCAAGCTTATTTATCCATAAAGAGCTTCGACATCGACTTCGGTTTAACGGGCTAATCGTCTCCGACGATATTATGATGGGAGCGTTATCCCAGTTTGGGGATCCGGTTGAGAGAGTAATTGCCGCAAGACGAGCGGGGTGTGACCTGGTCCTTTTGTGTAACAGTGATCACGCCGCCGATGAAGTGTTGAGCCGTTCGCGTCTACCCCAACTCTCTGAAGAATCGCTAGAGCGTTTAAGTAAAATGCAAGGGGGCCAGGAATTTTTACAACACGACGATAGATTTAATGCGGCAAGACAGAAAATTCTGGAATTAAATCTAGAGCATTAGGACGCGATTAACTATCGGCCCGTTCCATATACTCCCCGGTATCGGTATTGATTCTGATTTTGTCACCTGTATTTACAAATGGAGGCACAATCACTCGTAGCCCGGTTTCAACGATCGCGGGTTTACCTGATCCGGCTGCGGTTTGACCTTTAACGACCGTTTCAGTTTCCTCGACCTTCATGACAACGCTCGCGGGTAACTCAATCCCGATTGGCTGTTCGTTGTAGAAGTTAATTTGCACTTCCTCGTTGGGTAGCAGAAAGTCAGCCTGGCCCGTCAGATCATCGTTTGCAATCGACATTTGCTCAAATGTTTCGAGGTCCATAAAGACAAAGTCCTGGCCATCAGGATACAGATATTGCATTTGTCTGGGTTCAACGTGGGCTTTTTCCAGTTTATCTTCAGATCGAAAACGTTCGTTGAGTTTAGTGTTATCTGAAATAGCCTTCATTTCGAGCTGGGCGAAAGCACCTCCTTTCCCCGGCTTCACATGGGATTTTTTTAAAATTCGCCAGAGTTTTCCCTGATACTCAACCAAATTGCCAATCCGAACGTCAGAAGCTGATATTTTCATAAGATAATTAGATGTTAAAAGTGCGCCCTGCATTTTAAAGATTTGCTGTAATAGCAACAACCAACCCGCGCAATAAAAACCGACGGAATTAAATTTGTGAAGAAGCGCTTTTCTTTAAGAGAGTACGATCCAAACTGCAAAAGTTGTCCTCGACTGGCTGGTTTCTTAACCGAAGTTCAGGATCGCTTCCCCACATATGAATGCAAACCGGTTCCCCCGTTTGGGGTGACTCGGCCTGAACTATTGATTGTGGGTCTCGCTCCCGGCCTTCATGGGGCAAATGCGACGGGGCGACCCTTTACCGGAGATCATGCAGGGATCATGCTTTTTAAGACCTTGCATAAGTTTGGATTCTCGTCTGCCTCCGAGTCGTCGCCCGGGGACAACCTCGTGCTTTCTAAGTGTCGGATCACCAACGCGGTGAAATGTTTACCTCCCCAGAATAAGCCCGTGGCGAGCGAAGTCAATACGTGTCGAAGTTTTCTGAAATCCGAGCTTGACGGGTTACCGAACGGCGCAGTCATCATTGCCCTTGGCAAGATCTCCCACGATAGCATCGTGCGAGCGTTTGGACTTTCCATAGCAAAGTTGTCTTTTGGTCACGGAACAGAATATGACCTTGCGGGCGGAAGAAAAATACTCTCAAGTTATCACTGCAGCCGCTACAACACACAAACGGGGAGACTTAACCAGAAGATGTTCGAAGAAATTTTCAAACGAGCGAAAGCGCTAACCTCATAACAATGTCGATAGATCACAAACCGTTTCTGGCAAGCCTCGCCCGCACCCCCGGGGTGTATGTGATGAGGGACGATGCACAACGGGTTTTATATGTCGGAAAAGCACGAAGTCTACGGGCAAGGGTGGGCAGTTATTTTAAGGTGCCGCACGAGAGCACCCGAGTTCAGCTTATGATGTCGGATGTTGAGGATATCGAAATTCATCGCACCCGCACTGAAACTGAAGCGCTGCTGCTTGAAAGCAACCTCATTAAAACGCTTCGCCCAAAATATAATATTTTGCTCCGTGATGATAAAAGCTATCCCTATTTGCGACTATCCCTGACCGAGCAATATCCGCGTCTTTCGTTGTATCGAGGCCGTACGAATGTAAAAGATAAGTTGTTTGGTCCTTATGCGAGCGCGGGTGCGGTTCGGACTATGCTTGCGCAACTTCAGAAAATTATCCCGGTCCGCCAATGCGATAACAATACATTCAGGAACCGAAGCAGACCGTGCCTTCAATATCAAATCAAGCGATGCTCGGGCCCTTGCGTAAAGTTGATATCGGAGTCCGACTATCGAGACGACGTCGGCAGGGTGGTTAAGATCCTGAACGGCAAGGAAAACGAAATCAGTGATAATTTTGCTCGGGCGATGGATTTAGCGTCAGAAAATCTTGATTTTGAAGAGGCCGCACTCTATCGGGACCGGATCCTGGCGATTCGACGGCTCCAGGAGCGTCAGTACATTTCGGGTGGCAAGCAGGACGCAGATGTGGTCACCATCCTTAGTGCTGCCGAGCAAGTCCTTTTCTCGATCATGAAGATTCGAGCCGGACACAATCTGGGAAGCCGGCATTTTTTTGAAAAGAACGTACTTGATTGGCCAATTGATGAAGTACTGCAGAAACTGTTAATCCAGCATTATCAAGCGCATGTGGTACCGGCAGAGGTTATTGTTTCTCCAGGGATTAAGGACGCGTCATTACTTGAGCAGGCGCTCTGCAGTTTGGGTAAGCGTGCGGTCAAAGTCAAAAGCAAGGTGAGAGGCTCAAGGGCACAATGGCTGGAGATCGCACTTTTGAATGCCAATGACCATCTACGTCGGCAGGTTGCAGCGGATGCGGATCATTTAGAAAGAATGAGCGCGTTACAAACGCTGCTGGGGCGCAAAGAACCTCTGGAACGAATCGAGTGTTTTGATACCAGTCATAGCAGTGGCGAGTCGCCGGTCGCTTCTTGCGTGGTATTTGACAACTCCGGGGCGGTGCCATCTGAATATCGCAGATTTAATATCCGGGATATTACGCCGGGTGATGATTTCGGAGCTATGCAGCAGGTGATTGATCGGCGCATCGCAAGGGTAATGGATGGGGAAGGGACTCGGCCCGACTTGCTCTTAATAGACGGGGGAAAAGGTCAAGTTCGGATGGCGATGGATGCCCTAAAAGCCCATTTGGCGACCGACATCGCTATCTTGGGCGTGGCTAAAGGAGCGGGTCGAAAGTCAGGTCGCGAAAGTTTTTTTCTGCCTGGCAGTTCGGCCCCGATCGTCTTGGACTCCACGTCGCCGGCTCATTTATTGGTTCGTCAAATAAGGGATGAGGCCCATCGATTCGCCATTACGGGCCACCGAAAGAAAAGGGCGGCGACTCGCAACCGCTCCCAGATTGAGGATATCCCCGGTATCGGCGCCAAAAAAAGACAGGCGCTGCTGCGTTTTTTTGGTGGGATGAAACTATTGAAAGATGCGTCGCTTGAAGACCTTGTAAAAGTCGAAGGAATCAGCGTTAATCTCGCTCATCGTCTCATCGAACACTTTCGCACTGAATAGCAATGCCGTTGACAATCGCAAACATCCTGACGCTGCTGAGAGTAGCGCTCATCCCGGTCGTGGTCGCAGTCTATCTAATCGGCGGCTCGGGCTATCTGACCGCGGGACTATTCCTTCTTGCAGGGGTCACCGACTGGGCGGATGGTTATCTGGCCCGAAAACGAAACGAGCAATCCGCGTTTGGCGCTTTTTTAGATCCCGTGGCCGACAAGTTGATGGTTTCTGCGGTTTTGGTTTTGTTAGCGGCCGATCCTGAAATGACACAACGACTCTTGAGTCCTGTTCTTTTCACTATTGTCGTTGCGATTATTATTGGTCGCGAAATTACAATTTCAGCTTTAAGGGAATGGATGGCAGAGTTGGGTAACCGCGGCGTGGTTGCTGTGGGCTGGCTTGGGAAGATAAAAACAACGCTTCAATTTATAGCCATCACAGTTCTGCTTTTTGCTCAGGCAGGCATGCAGGCTCCGGCGCTCATTTTGGGCGAGTTGCTATTGTATGCCGCCGGCGCTCTGACGCTTTGGTCGATGGTGGCTTACCTCAAAGGTGCATGGCCAATGCTCTCCGAGCGCTGACGGTACCTAAACAGCGAGCAAACTCTGGATAGTTGCTGGTCAAGCCAAATTTTACTCAAGTTTTTCTTTTTGATCGACCGTCCAGGTCTAATGCAAAAAGTTAATTTAAGTGTGCGTCAATACCCTGTCGAGACAATAATCTGAGTAGCGCTGGCCATTCAATGGCGCCGGGTTCTCCAAAGCGTTTAATGGCGTCGTTGTCTTCTTGACATATTTTTTCATCGATGAGGATGATTTCTCGACCTGAAGACATCGCCGCAATCTGGATCTCACTTAATTTTTCGATGTAGTAAGCGCGTATAAATGCAGCGGCAATTGTTTCACCAACGGTCAACGTGCCATGATTTCGCAATATCATCGCTTTATTGTTTCCCAGATTTTCAATTAGGCGTTTGCCCTCGTCATCGCGAAATGCGAATCCTTCGTAGTCGTGGTAGGACACGTCGCCGATAGCGAAGTAGAAGTTATGCACGGGTTGAAGACCTTCCTTCAGCGCTGAAATCGCACCCCCATGCTGACCATGCAAATGAACTGTACAGTGATACCGATCATCCGCACGATACACCGCGCTATGAATCGTAAAAGCTGCAGGGTTTACCTGTTGTCCATCTAGTGAGTTACCGTCGATATCAACCTTAGTGAGATTGGAGGCGGTCACCTCATCAAACAAGCAGCCGGACGGGTTTAACAAAAACACGTCTCTCTCACCCGGCACTCGCGCCGAAAGGTGGGTCCAAACCAGGTCACAAAAGCCAAAGTAATAGCAGAGTTGAAATGCGGCGGCTAAATCACAACGAACTTGCCACTCGGCATCGCTGCACCCAAGTGGGTTTGAGTTTTTCACGGTATTTAATTTCCTGGATGTATTTTTCGGAATAAAAATAATAAGACTATGACTTCACAAGCTTATTCAAAGACAACGCGAGGTATATAGCACGACACCACCCAGTTTGGCTGATCGACAATCTCACTGATCCGCAGGTCCGCGCAGACACTACACAGCATATAAGCGTCTTCAGGGTTCAGGCCTTGTTGCTTGCCCAGAAGATCTATCATGCCGCGTACGGCGTTTTGGGTGGCTTTCATCAGATCAGGACCAATGCCGGTTGTGACGTCGTACCCTTTTTCGTCTAAATGTCGGGTTACTGGCCCGGGAGTTCTAAATCTAGGAAAAGGAAGATGTTCATTCTTCACTAAATCGAATTTAACGGCGACGTTCATCGGTGCTTCTATCGCTGTGCCGCAAACCTCGCCATCGCCCTGGGCGGCGTGGGTGTCCCCGACAGAGAAAAGCGCGCCTTCGACGTTTACAGGTAAAAATAACTCAACTCCCACTGTTAGATCACGGATGTCCATGTTGCCGCCGGACGAATAGGGCGGAATGGTGCTGTGTGGGCCGGGTGCTGCTGGCGCATTGCCGATCGTCCCACAAAAGGGCTTCAGGGGGACTCGTGCCCCCGAACTGAAGAACGCCGGCTTGCTGAAGCTTTTATCGAAAGACCAGATATTCAGAGCCAAGTCAGGAAAATCATCAGCTAAAAGCCCAAATCCCGGCAAAATCGCCGTCCATCCCCAACCAAAAGGCTCAAAGTCCAGCATGGTGACCTTGAGCGAATCGCCCGGTTCAGCGCCATCAATATAGACCGGGCCGGCAATCGGGCTGACAAGATCCAAGTCAATTTCGCTTAAGTCTTTGAGGGTTGATTTTTCGCTTAACTGGCCACTTGCGACATCAATATTCTCGAACGCCACACTGTCTCCGGGCGCAACGGTGATCGCCGGAAGACGCGCATTATCCCAGGTCATATGATTATGCTGACTGTGAATCGTGTGGTTACAAGCTAGAGAAGTTTTGCGCGATCTATCGTTCATGATGAGCGTTGTTCTCGTTGCTTCCTGACTACGTGGATTGGGCATTTTATGAGATCTATCGCAAAATGGTCGTAAATATTCTCAAAAATCTAATGCGATTAATGCGACTGGCCGGTAGAATACCCTCTGTTAGCGCAAGAGGTTTTTCCTTATAATGCGCGGGTTGTTCAGGAAAACGGTAGAGAAAAGCAGGGCGCTTGTAGGTCTTATTCTTATTAACCTTAGCCTTGATTACTGCCAAACTGTCTTTTACGTTTGCGGGAATAGCTCAGTGGTAGAGCACAACCTTGCCAAGGTTGGGGTCGCGAGTTCGAATCTCGTTTCCCGCTCCATAAAATCAATGACTTACGTCTGATCTGTATTAGTGTTTCCTGATACAGACCCCAGTTGTGCCCAAAGTTGTGACCAAACTTCAACCGCATAAAAAAGCGGACGCTGCTTAGCCACGTCCGTTTCAGAACTTATTTGGAATCTACTAAATCTATAGATAGAATCATTCTTGGAGATTCCTATGGATTTTAGTTTCGGTAGCGTCATTCTTGTCTTTCTGATTGCAGGGTTCGCCTGGCTGATCTGGGTGTATAACGGGTTTATTCGCCGCAAGAATAGGATGCGAGAGGCCTGGAGTGGAATCGATGTTCAGCTCAAACGCCGCCATAACCTCATCCCCAATCTAGTGGAGACCGTAAAGGGTTACGCGGGACATGAGCAGCAAACACTCGACTCGTTGACTGAGTTACGAGCCGGGGTGAGTGACCGAAACGATGTAGCGAAGGTGGCTTCTCATGAGAATATGTTGAGCCGAGCGCTTGGCGGTATTTTTGCGGTATCAGAGAACTACCCCGATCTCAAAGCCAATTCAACTTTTCTCGAGCTGCAGCAACAGCTCGCCGAGACAGAGGAACAGGTGCAGCTCGCACGTCGTTACTACAACGGCGCCGTGCGGGACTGGAATATTATGGTGGAGTCATTTCCGAGCAATTTAATCGCTCTGGGATTCAGATTCCATCTTGCTGAATTCTTTGAGATTAATCTCGCAACAGAACGAGCGGTGCCCCAGGTTAATTTCTAATGCCTGACGGCTTTCGTCGACTCTTAACGGGCACGCTTCTTTCGGTATTTTTCTTGTCGTCACCGTGTATTGGCGAAGAAAAAATCCGACAATTTTCCAGTTTGATCGAGATCCATACCGATGGTGGGCTCACTATTACTGAGAAAATAACAGTTCTGGCTGAAGGGGACAAAATCCGCCGCGGCATATATCGGGATTTCCCGACTCGGTACAAGGACCGCTCGGGAAAAACGAAAACAGTAGGGTTTCAACTTCTCGACGTTAAGCGGGACGGCAAGAGCGAGCCTTTTCGCCTCGAAAATCTTACCAACGGCGTTCGGGTGTATATCGGTCGAAAGGATCACTTCTTGCCGTCAGGGCAGTATTCCTATGAACTAATTTATCAAACTGACCGACAGTTGGGTTTTTTTGAAGACCACGATGAACTGTATTGGAATGTGACCGGCAACGACTGGGACTTTGCCATTGACCAGGCTGACGCGACGGTGCGGCTTCCCGCGGGGGTTGCTACGCAACATGCCGAATTCACGGCGTATACCGGGATCAAGGGGGAAACCGGTCGAGACTACCGACTGGAAACCTTAGCCGATGGTCAGGCCCGATTTGAGATCACTCGCCCGCTTCCGCCGGGATCAGGGTTCACCATCGTGGCGGGATGGCCAAAAGGGTTTGTCGCGGAGCCCGCAACGCATCAACGCCTAAGTTACTTTCTTGAAGATAATCTAGCGTTGGTTGTCGGATTTAGTGGCTTTTTTCTGGTCGTGCTTTATTTTATGTACGCCTGGAGTCGCGTTGGCCGGGATCCCGCGCGGGGCACTGTCTTTCCTCGATTTGAGCCGCCGAATGATTTATCTCCAGCCTCTGTTCGATACATCATGCGAATGGGTTTCGACAGCCGTGTTTTCTCTACCGCATTAATTAGCATGGCCGTGAAGGGCCGTATCCGTATCGAGGAATCTGAGAGCAAAAAGACCATTATTCACAGAGACGAGGTTCAGGACGAAACGCCGTTATCTTTCGGAGAGCAAGTAATCTTCAAGAAGCTATTAGCGAATCAGGAAAGCTTTGAGCTGGATAAGTCTCAACATAAAAAAATTCGCAGCACTCGGGATGCGTTCAAAATGCGTCTCGAGGGTGAGTATCATCGTCATTTTTTCTTCAAAAACCGGCGATGGCTGATTCCGGGTATCCTGATATCAATGTTGACGATCATCGCAGTCGTCATGACCAATTCCGATCCGCAAACAATCCTCGGGTTGGGTATTCCGGTATTAGTGATGTTTGTCTTTTTGTTTGCCGCTCGTTCGATTTGGCAGCAGGGTCGTTGGTTTCACGCGATTATCTTCGGCGTAATTGCGATAGTGAGTGGACTCTCCAACATTGCCTTCGCACTTTTCAGTAGTAACTTGATTGTGGTTTTAATTTTAGTTCTGCTGGTCGGAGTCAATTTCCTTTTCTACGCATTAATGAAGGCTCCTACCCGAGCCGGTCAAAAGATTATCGACGAGATAGAAGGTTTCAAAAAATATCTGGTCACCGCGGAAAAAAATAGACTTAATACGATAGGGTCAGTGGACGAACAACTGCTGTTGTTTGAAAAGTATCTTCCTTACGCCCTCGCGTTGGACGTTGATCAGGAATGGTCAGAAAAATTCAGTGACGTCTTGGATAAAGCGGTCGCCAGTTCAGAGCAAAATTATCGACCGAGCTGGTATCACGGCCGATCATGGAATACCCGTAATCCGGTCGGCTTCGCAAAATCACTGAGTCGTTCATTGTCCAGTACTGTTGTCTCAGCGGGAACTGCACCGGGCTCATCGTCTGGCTTTAGTGGCGGGTCATCGGGTGGCGGTGGAGGCGGTGGTGGCGGTGGTGGATGGTGACGGCGAATAAGCACGCGTGCTACCAAAGGTTCATCGATTCAAGCCGCCAGGAGAGAGGCTTTTTACATGCAGGTTATTTGACGAATACGATCTGTAATTTCAAGTGTTGGTTTCACACTGCTAGATTAATCCAATCATGGCCCTGCCGACTAGATCGTCAGCAGATCCAAAAACCTATTCTGCGGTTTTGAGGGCTTTTAGCACCGCCGCGTTCTGACGAATACGCTTTTGATCGTTCGCCGCATTCGATCGGTTGACCGGACGCTCTTTGTTCATTATTTTCCCTTTTTTTACTCGCTTTCCCATAAATCACCTGTGTGCTGACAACAAAATCCAGATGTGGAGTCTAACCAGTTGAGTGTCGAAGGCAAGCCCAACGATTAAATCCTGTCTTACTATTGTCCTTATTGGACCTAAAGTACGGTGCGCAAGGCGTCTATAACGGTATCGAGCTGTTTTTCCTCGATTGTCAAAGGGGGCAGCAACCGAATAACCGTCGGACCCGCCGGCAGTGCAATAATTCCAGCGTCAAGTAACGCCTGGAGGAGTGGCGTTGCTTTTTGTTTGAGCTCGATACCGATCATTAAACCAATTTGTCTGAACTCCCTAACGGAATCCGGCAGTTTTTGGGTAAAACCCTCTTTAAAATAGTTCCCGAGGTGAGATGCTCGATCTGCGAGCTTGTGCTGCACCATAAAATCAATTGCAGCAGAACCGGCTGCGCACGCCAGAGGATTACCGCCAAATGTTGACCCGTGGATTCCAGGTCGAACGTTTACAGTCTCTGCGCATAGTACGGCGCCCATCGGAACGCCGCCAGCAATCCCTTTGGCCAGACACAATAAGTCAGGCTGAACATCGTAGTGCTCACAGGCAAAAAATCGACCGGTTCGACAAAAACCGGTTTGAACTTCATCGATGATGAGTAGGGCGTCTCGATCAGTACAGATTTGACGAGCGGCTTCCAGGAAGGCCCTGTCGGCGGGACGCACGCCACCTTCACCCTGAACAATCTCCAGCATCACCGCAGCGGTTGTGTCATCGACTATCGCATCGAGTCTGTCGATATTATTTAGCGGGATAAAAGACGCGCCGGGAATTAAGGGTTCAAATTCGTCTCGATACTTGAACGTCGCACTTAAGGCGCCAAGTGTTCTGCCATGAAATCCTCGCATCGCCGTAACCAGTCCGGACCGACCGGTGGTTGCACGCGCAAATTTAATCGCGGCCTCAACACTCTCGGTTCCCGAGTTACAGAGAAAAACCCGTTCTAGAGACTTGGGCGAAAGACGCACAAGCCGTTGCATTAGCTCACCTCTGCGGTCGTTATGAAAAATACCGGGGCAGGTGAGTAGTGTCTTGGCTTGGTCGGTCAGCGCTTTGATTACGACAGGATTGCTGTGCCCGATATTTGCGACGCCAACACCCGCTGCACAATCAATATAGGTTTTGCCGTCATCGGAGAAAAGCGACGCGCCTTCTCCACGGACAATATTAATGCCTCGCCGGGGATAGACTTCGAGCGCATAGCGGGATTCTAAAGGCGGTTCGGTCACTTGATCGTAGTTCCTTTTCCAGCCAACGCATCCAGAATCGGATTTTTCGTTCGTCCATCGGATATCACGACCTCTGCGGCGCCGTCTTTAAACAAACGGGTTAAAGCTAGCAGCTTGCGTTTTATTCGGCCCTCAGTAATCGCCTCTCGATCGACAAGTTCGGAAACGGAAAGTGTGGGGCACAACGAGTTTTCATCGTCTTTATTGTCAAGAAAGCCAGGCGCTTCGATCAACTGGATTACTTTTTGCGCACCCAGCGCTTTTTGTAATGCCGCAACAATATCGTCGTTTTCAGAATTAATCGCGTAGCCTTGCTCATCAACGATTGGGATGCTGAGCACGGGCCGATACCCTTGACCGAGCAGCAGTGTTAGCAGTTCTTTGTTCACGAATTGCGGCTTTCCCGAAAAATCACGCTTGATCAGCGTTTTACTGCCCTCCCTAACCCTGATGCCTTTATTGCGTTTGCCTTGTATCAAACGGGCATCAAGCCCCGTGAGTCCGATCGCGTTGATACTGTTCTGTTGGCATAGCTCGACAAAGCGTTTATTCCGCAGTCCGCTGTACGCCATCATAATTAAATCAATTGCGTCTGCATCGGAATAAACGCTGCTGTAGCCGGAGACTGAGGTCAACTCAATCTTCTGATGACCTGTCAGTGTTGCGAGGTTGTCGCGTGCGGCATTTGCGCCGAGGACGACGATAAAAGACTCTTCGAGCGTCGCAAGATCAGCAACGACGGCCTCGAGATTAATTTCGCTCCCGCCTCCGACTTTAATAATGTACATAGTTGTTGGTTATAACTCTTTAACCGTTCGATTTTCGATAGTTTGCCATTCTGCGCCTGGTAAGGGGTAGGGTTCGGAACATACAATCTCTAGTTGATCAGTCGAAGCTCGATGCATTTGAAAATAATTCTGATTTTCATTGTAATAAGTCGCTAAAAGGGATTGTTGAGGGGTTGCCATAATCAAATTCATTGCTCGTATATATCGCGTTCGTTTCTCAATCACCTCGACCGCTTTGCGCAGTCCGGGCAGGGCGCCGAGGCGCGAAAACCGGTTGGTGTAATTGAAAATCTTCTCGGCTCCTATGCGGCCTGACTCACGGATTCGAACCCCGGACAACTCGCCATTAAAAATGAAAATGCGATTCTCGTCGGCAAACGGCATATTATTTTCAACCCGGATACCTTCGTCCCGAAATGCACTGCGGGCATGAGCCAGAAAAAGACTCGTTTTTTTGAATGAATCGAGAACGTCTTCCCAGACTGGCGTAATACTATGGTGAAAACACCATTGATCGTCTTCTAGCCAGGCACAACCCCAGCCGTGGCCCTGATACTCACTGCTGTTCTCACAGATGGCGGCAAACGCTCGCAGATGCTGTGTGACGTCAATTGGTTTGGCCGCGCGAAGCCATAATAGTCGACACATTTGGGCGATTAAATGGGGTGAAGACCGCTAAACGTGAGCCCGGTTGACTCGTTCAGTCCATGCATGAGATTAAAGCATTG
>SHBR01000082.1 GCA_004212795.1 Candidatus Thioglobus sp. | reverse complement strand
ATTCGGGTGTAAATGTAGAAAACGCAGCTTATCCCCAAGGGTGGTGTGCTGAGGCCAGCGCCATCGCGGCAATGGTGTCATCGGGAGAGACGGAAATTTATGAGTTGGCTGTGATGGCGGAAAGTGATGAGATTTGCACGCCCTGTGGAGGATGTCGTCAAAAGATTCGAGAATTCGCGAGTGAAGACCTCAAGATTTTTTGTTTTGGCCCGGATGGATTGAAGGCAACCTATACCCTGGGTGAACTATTACCGTATTCTTTCGGACCCGAGCATCTTTCGTGAAATCCTACGAAAAAGCGGGAATCCAGATTCGAGAGGCTTGCGGTTCTCGTCCTCCGGAGGCTTGCATTATCCTCGGCAGCGGACTCAGTTCGTTTGCTGACTCGATTGAAAATGCGCAGCAGATTCCTTATGCAAAGATAGAAGGATTTGAGGCCGTCGGTGTTGAAGGGCATTCGGGTCAACTTGTTTTAGGCGACTTACATGGGCGTTCGATTGCGTGCCTCCAAGGGCGATGGCATGCCTATGAGGGGCACAACATTTCTGATTTAGCCAATCCTATCCGCTCGCTTCGCTCTGCGGGATGCGACCTGTTGTTGAGTACCTGTGCTGCCGGGAGTTTGAATGAATCTATTCCGCCGGGTAATTTAATGATGCTGACCGATCACATTAATTGGACGGGATTGAGTCCTTTAATCGGTGTCAACGATGATCAGATGGGTCCACGATTTACAGATATGTCACAAGCGTACGATATCGATCTGCAAGGTCATCTTCGTGCCGCGGCCGCAGAGACTGGATTAAAGCTTCATGAGGGTGTTTATCTCTGGTGTCTCGGCCCAAGTTTTGAGACCCCGGCAGAGATACGGGCCTTTAAAATTCTGGGCGCCGATGCCGTTGGGATGTCCACAGTTCCAGAGACAATTGCTGCACGGCATTGTGGAATGAAAGTCGCGGCAGTGGCTGCCATTACAAACTATGCCGCGGGCTTACAGGCTAATCTTTCCCATGAACAGACACTGACTGTCGGCAATGAAACGGCACCTCAATTAGCAAAGTTAATATCCGGTTTTTTTAAACGATGGGGTCGTTTGTCAAGTGAGTGACGGAGGCATCAAATTGATCAAGCCGAGTCGGATGAAAAACCTCTCTAGTCGGGTTAATTCAACGAGCCCCCTCGATTTGGATTGGCTGGGACACGTTCGTGTCAATCGCAGTGCGATTGAGCGGCGTTGCTCAAGTCTTGCCGGTCGCCGAACAGTAAAAAAGGAGTGGCAGGCGGCTTGGCTGTTGCGCGCCATGACGTGTATTGATCTTACAACGCTCGATGGCGCTGATACGGTGGGAAATGTTCAAAGGCTATGTGCAAAAGCAAGGATGCCGCTTCGATCCGATATTGCGACGGCTCTGAGCGCAACAGATCTTAAGGTCGGAGCAGTTTGTGTTTACCCTGCGCTAGTGACCCATGCGGTTTCGGCGCTCGAAGGGAGCGATATACCGGTCGCATCAGTTGCTGCGGGGTTTCCAGATGGACTCACCCCGCTCCAAACCCGAATTGATGAGGTGCGAGGTGCGCATGAGGCGGGTGCCACAGAGATTGATATCGTTATTCGGCGAGGCTTGGCGCTGACAGAGGACTGGACAAGACTCTATGACGAAATTTGTGCTTTTCGTGAGGCGGCGGGGGACGCGCATCTTAAAACAATACTGGGCACCGGAAATCTAGCGAGTTTTTCGAATATCGCCAAAGCGAGCCTTGTCGCAATGATGGCTGGGGCAGACTTTATTAAAACCTCGACGGGTAAAGAGGGGGTTAACGCCAATCTGCCGGTGAGCTTGGTGATGTTGCGGGCGATTCGTGATTTTTATAATACAACAGGCACTAGGGTAGGTTTCAAGCCAGCTGGCGGCATTCGTAAATCGAAAGATGCAATTGCTTATCTCGTACTGATTCAGGAAGAACTGGGAAAAGACTGGCTGAGTTCCCAGTTTTTTAGACTGGGCGCGTCAGGACTCTTGGGCGACATATCACGACAGCTTGAATTTTTTTTAACGGGCGAATATTCAGCTTCGCATCGCCACGCGATCGGGTAATAAAATGTCACGTGTGAGAGAACTTTTTGAAACGATGGAGTATGGGCCAGCACCAGAAGATGCTTCCTTAGCAAAGCAGTGGATTGACTCGTACGATGGCAGTTTTGGTCATTGGATTGATGGCCAACGGTCTCAAGCAGGCCAGCATTTTGATTCCATTAATCCTGCAACCGGGAAAAAGCTCGCAGCTATCGGTCAGGGACTCGACTCTGATATTAACGCTGCGGTCAGTGCGGCCCGCAACGCATTAAAACCATGGCAAGAGCTGGGCTCCAACGGTCGTGCACGTTGCCTTTACGGCCTTGCCCGGCAGGTGCAAAAACATGCCCGGATGCTCGCGGTGCTAGAGACGCTAGATAATGGAAAGCCGCTTCGAGAAACTCGGGATGTTGATGTCCCGCTGGTGGCGCGGCATTTTTATCATCATGCCGGATGGGCCAGTGTGTTGGACTCAGAAATGCCCAATACGTCTGCCTACGGCGTCATCGGGCAGATTATTCCTTGGAATTTCCCTTTACTGATGCTCGCGTGGAAGGTCGCCCCTGCACTCGCTGCGGGCAACACGGTTGTTTTGAAGCCGGCGGAAGATACAAGCCTAAGCGCGCTTTATTTTGCCGAGCTGACCCAAAATGCAGGTCTGCCATCCGGGGTTTTCAATTTAGTCACAGGGGCTGGGGAGACGGGTCGCACGCTAGCATCACATAGTGATGTTGACAAAATCGCTTTCACGGGTTCGACACAGGTGGGTCGCGAAATTCGAAGGCTGACGGCCGGCACAGATAAAGGCCTAACGCTTGAGCTTGGCGGGAAGTCGCCGTTTCTTGTGTTTGCTGATGCGGATGTTGATAGTGCGATCGAGGGCGTGGTCGACGGTATCTGGTTCAACCAGGGACAGGTCTGTTGTGCGGGCTCACGATTGCTGGTGCAGGAATCGATCTCCGAGGCGTTTCTGTCAAAACTAAAGCAGCGGATGAAAACCTTACGAGTCGGTAACCCGCTGGATAAAACGACAGATATGGGTGCCATCGTGAGTCAAGACCAATTGAAAAATATCCAGTCATACATCGATGGCGCGAAAAATGAGGGTGCATCTTGTTGGCATCCGGATACACCGCTGCCAGAGAGCGGCTGGTATTTTCACCCGACTCTGGTGACTGACGTTTTTCCTGCTCATACGATAATGACGGAAGAGGTATTTGGACCCGTGCTAGCCGCAATGACTTTTCGCACCCATAAAGAGGCCATCGAGATCGCTAACAACACCCGTTACGGATTAGCGGCAAGTATCTGGAGCGAGAATGTAAATCTGTCACTCGATGTAGCGTCTAAGCTTAAGGCCGGAGTGGTTTGGATCAACTCCACTAACGAATTTGACGCGGCAAGTGGATTCGGTGGATATCGTGAATCTGGTTTCGGTCGAGAAGGGGGTCGAGAGGGGCTCTGGGCTTATCGAAAATCTTTGTTGGATATTCCCCCTGATGATCAGTCGCCAGCCTCTGCGGTTGCACCGGCTGTGCCTAATCCGACGAGCGCCTTGGATAAAACGTCGAAACTCTATATTGGCGGTCGGCAGGTTCGACCGGATAGCGGATACTCGCGCGCGGTCGCGGCATTTGACGGCTCGCTCATTGGCATGGTTGGAGAGGGCAATCGGAAGGACATTCGAAACGCGGTGGAGGCGGCACATAGCGCAAGCAAGTGGGGTAGCGCAAGTGCACATCATCGCGCCCAGGTGCTTTATTTCCTGGCCGAGAATTTAGAGGTTCGATCGGATGAATTTAGTCAGCGTCTTGAAATGCTCACGGGCGCTAATGGTGATTTACAGGTAAAAGAATCCATTAATCGTTTGTTCTTTTACGCTGGCTGGTGCGATAAGTACGAAGGTGCGGTACATCAACCCCCGCTGGGTCGAGTTGTCTTTGCGGTGCCTGAACCGGTGGGTGTCATGGGTCTGATCTGTCCTGAACGAGATTCACTGCTTGGGCTTATTTCGTTGATTGCGCCCGCAATTGCCCTCGGTAACACGGTCATCACGATTCCATCTGAATCGGGGGCATTAGTTGCAACTGATTTTTATCAGATTTTGGAGACTTCTGATATTCCCGAGGGGGTGGTAAATATTATTACGGGTTCCCGACCAAACCTTGCGAGTGAGCTTGCGCGACATAATGATGTCGATGGGCTTTGGTGTGCGGGACATCGTGCCATGACCACGGAAGTCGAGCGATTATCAGTAGGTAATCTCAAGCAAACCTGGGCACTATCAGGAGATCGTAATTGGTTAGATTCCAACGTGGGTCAAGGCATAGAATTCCTGCGGAGAGCAACCCAGGTTAAAAACGTTTGGGTTCCATATGGCGAATAAAGGGTCATTACTTCAGGAACTGATTCGAAAAAAACGTGATGGTGATTCGCTTACCGATCAAGAGATCGAAGCCTTCGTCGCAGGTGTTGTTGATCAGTCAGTGAGTGATGGCCAAATCGGCGCTTTTGCGATGGCTGTACTTTTGAGAGGCATGTCAGCATCAGAATGTACGGCACTGTCACTTGCAATGCGTGATTCAGGGGAAGTCATCTGCTGGGATCATTTAAATCTACAAGGTCCGATTGTTGACAAGCATTCGACCGGTGGCGTGGGTGATTGCGTCAGTTTGATGCTGGCGCCAATGCTGGCCGCCTGCGGGGCATTTGTGCCAATGATTTCAGGTCGGGGTCTTGGCCATACGGGCGGCACGCTGGATAAGCTAGCGAGCATTCCAGGCTATGACCTTAAGCCAAATGCTGACCTTTTCAAGGCAGCAGTTGCCGAGATCGGGTGCGCAATTATTGGTCAAACAAGTACGTTAGCTCCGGCAGATGGTCGCATCTACAGCGTGCGTGACGTCACCGCGACGGTTGAATCTATACCGCTGATTACGGCATCGATTTTGTCCAAAAAACTCTCAGCCGGGCTGGATAATCTGGTCATGGATATCAAGCTTGGGAATGGGGCTTTTATGACCGAGATGAGCGAGGCAAGAGCGCTGGCAGAGAGTATTAGACAGGTTGCAAAACAGGCGGGTTTGATCACGAGCACACTGATTACGGATATGAATCAACCATTGGCCTGCGCGGCAGGAAATGCGCTTGAAGTGAGGGAGACTGTCCGTTACTTAACGGGCGAGGTCAGGGACCCAAGGTTGCACGAGGTCGTGATTCGATTGGCGAGTGCGTTGTTAGTTGGAACCGGGCTCGCGCCGAACAGACACGCGGCGGCTAAAAAACTGGAGACCGTCCTTGTAGAGGGGCAAGCGAGAGATCACTTTGATGCGATGATCCAGACGCTGGGTGGGCCTAAAGATTTTTGTCAGGCAGCGGATAATTATTTACCCAAGGCTCCTGTTGTTTGCAAAGTTTTGTCCCCCACATCAGGTTATGTGAATGAGATTAATACCCGACAACTGGGACTAAGCGTTGTTAGTTTAGGCGGTGGGAGACGGCATCCCGATGATGAGATTGACCTGTCTGTCGGCCTTGAACATATTGTCCGTTGCGGAGACCTGATCAAACAAGGGGACTCTTTGTGTTTGATTCACGCGCGGGACGAGCAAAGTGCTGCGGTTGCAACCAAAAGTGTGCTGAATGCATTTGAAATGAGTTCGGATCCGTTTAGCGGCCCAGAACTCATTGTAGAAGAGGTTGTTTGAAAATGCCACGCGCGATTATTTTGATGCTTGATTCTTTAGGGGTTGGGGCCGCACCGGATGCTGAGCA
>SHBR01000081.1 GCA_004212795.1 Candidatus Thioglobus sp. | reverse complement strand
TCCCTAAAGTGGCTAACTACTAGGAACACATGACCGACTTCCAATCCTCCCGTAACGCTGTCCTTGAAGACGATGATCTTCAGGAAGCAGTGATCTCCATTATCAATACTGCAACAGCCAATGGTTCAGGGATGGGAGACGGCATAGCGACCCTTGCCAAGACTCATGGCTTTACGCTTACCTTAGATGAGGTCTATGCCCATCAGGACGTTCTGGGACAAGGTGATGATTTGACTGACTTTGAGTTGCAGTTGATTAGTGGGGGTCAGCAGTCAATGTCGGGCAGTTAACCCATTCATGCCAACCGCTTAACCCAATTCTCCGCCCTAAGATCCGAATAGCGCCTCTTCAAGCAACAGCGTGAACCTTACCTACACCCCTTAATCCCTGAGGAAATAAAAGAAGAAAAATGGCAGGGAACAAGGAGTAACTGGAGAGTGTCGCCCAAGTCCCTGCCGGTATCCGCCGTTTCGATTTTTATATTGTAGGTCACTATCTTTATCATGCTTAAATAATTAATATTGTGAGACTCAACCATTGGAGCCTCGATCGAAACGCTATGAAAAAGATTACTTTATTGATCCTCTCAGTTTTTCTCCTTTCCGGATGCGCTACACAAACATTTTTGATTCAAGATCAGCCTAGCAAACTCTCCGAAGAAAAATCTTCGCATTTCTTTGTTGCAGGAGTATTCCAAACCGACGAAGTAGACGCCTCGGCTATTTGTGGCGGAGCAGATAAAGTAGCCAAGGTTGAAACTAAGCTAAGCGTTGTTAATGGTTTTTTATCTCTCATTACTTATGGGATCTACACCCCGCGTCAGAAAACGGTGTATTGCGTTAGGTAAACCGAAACGGTTCGGCTCCTATCTACAGAATATGCATGAACAAATGTAGATAACTATCTTCATCATGTTTTATGACGTGGGTTAGGTCTTTGGCCGTGTTATCCACTGGAGCAACATCACTGCGGCAATTGTGACACTCGCCCCTATCACCTGCTGTATGTTCAGCCATTGTCCCAGAACGATGACTCCGAGAATCATCGCCCATACGGGCGAGGTGTTATCGATTATGGCCGTTTGCAGGGAACCAACCAGATCGACCGCCTTGAACAACAACAGTGTGGCCACGACGTACAAGACCGCACTGCCCGATAAAGCCGACCATCCCGGAAGTGACGCAGGCCAGGTTAACTCGGCGACAAATAAAGATACAAAGCCAACCACAGCTGTTGCACTGAACAGCATGTAGAGCATCATGATTTTTGCTGATTGTGTTTCCAGCACCCGTTCACTCAGGAGCAATATAGTCGCCAGACAAATCCCGCTTACGAAGGCCAGTGCAATTCCGTATCTACCCTCCCAGCCTACCGACAGCGTATCTGATCCGGCCAACGTGATAATCAGGCCAATAAAAGCCAACGCCATCACACTCAGACCCAGATAAGAAAGATGATGTCGCCCCGTACGCCAAGCCCAAAGGGCGATCATGATCGGATAAGTATAAAAAACCAGTATCGCCATAGCGACGGGAATAAAGAGCACCGACGCCAGCAGCAAATACATCTCCGCACAGAGCAATACGCCAAGCGCAAGACAACGATACAACTCATTTCGCTTGATAGAAACTGAAGAGCCGGACAACCATACTGCCACCAGTAGACAGCCTAAAAAAACAGCGGCCCGGATCAGATTAAGCGCGTGCAGGTTTGTACCAAAGTCATAAGCCAGTCTCGACAGAACCACATTAGACGAAAACGCAACCGCTGACATCAAAGCAGCACCGCTACCCAACCAGAACCGGTAACGGTTTGATCCTGAGTTACCCATCATGCGCAATGCAATAGCTTGCTATAAATTGCGTTCGTCATATTGACTCTAAGCCGATAAACCAAGTTGTGGATCGTGGGTAAATTACTATCATGCTGATGACGGGTTCAATCATCCGCCTCAATAACAGCCTTTTTGCACAACGGAACTTTTTTGTCCGGACTCCACGCACATAGCAGAACGTCTTCATCCATGACTACCCAAACAGCGCCGGAATCATATCTTTCAACATAAGTAATTGCCGAATCTGCAGCCACAGCCGGCGTGATTGTTATCAAGGCGAACAAAAAACCAATTAGTCGTTTCATTTTTAATCTCCAATAATTACTGTTGGCATTGTAGTATGAGTTCTTAATCTTGAATCAATCAAAACGAGTTGAATTATGAAGGGACTGTTCTCTGTAAATATTTCAAAAGGGTTCGCAAAGTGGGTGGAGATGAGCGACGCAATCACCAAAGAAGCTGAAGCGGTGGGCGTCAAAGTGGACTGGGCAGGATGTAATCCTGATGAAACCCAGGTCTTTATTGTTCTTGATATGAAAGATGCGGATCAAATGAAAACATTTGGTGAGCGTGAGGATATTGCAAAGGCAAGAGAAGATGCCGGCGTTGATGTCTCTAGCACCACATTAATTTCAATGATCGACGGGGTGTACCCATAAAAACGTTTTGAGATAAAAACAAGCCACAAAAAATTTTATTTTCAGGTAAACCCATGGCTGACTTTCAATCCTTTCGTAATGCTGTCCTAGAGAGTGTCGAACTCCAAGAGGCCGTTGTCTCAAGAATCAACACGGCTATTGCTAATGGATATGGTCTGGGTGATAGCATTTCAATACTCACCAAGTCTCACGGCTATAACATCACCGCAGAAGAGGTGTATGAGCATCAAGGCTTCCTCGGTGAAGGCGAGGAACTAACAGATTTTTAGCTGGAGTTAATTAGTGGGGGTCAGACGGGCATTAGTGCTGACGGTAATTGTTAACCTCATTCACCCTAACCACTAAACAGTTTCCAAAAAGTTGGCCATAAAGCACGACGCGGATTGTCGAGATGCCGACACACGGGAATTTCTTAACTATCAAACAAAGAGGCTTTTATATACGCTCAAACCCATTAGTAACAATTAATGAGCGCCCTATCAGTTTGGCTCACCCAAACAAGCAACACGTTAGGATGAAAAAATGAAAGTCACTCAAGTGAATGTTTACGCCAAGCGACTTGCAATGACGGCGGGTTACAACATGTCGAGCGCGGCGGTCGGTGATCCAGAAACAACAGTTGTCAAAATCCTGACAGATACTTCACATGTTGGTTGGGGCGAGATTTGTCCAACCGGCCCTCTGCCGCAAGTCGAGCATGCCCAAAGTATTCAGGCTGATCTTGGTCTTCTCGGTCCCGCACTCATCGGTGTCGACCCCGAGCGAATCGGTCTCGTCCATGACGCGATGACTGCGATCATGGATGGTGGTCACGGCGCGAGATCCGCGATTGACATTGCCTGCTGGGATCTTCTGGGTAAAGCGCACAACCGAAGAATCTGCGATCTTCTGGGCGGTGCCCGAATGGATCCGGTATCAACCTATCATGTCATTCCCATTGGCACGCCGGAAACATCAGCCCAACTAGCAGAAACGCTACAGGCCGAGGGGCACACTAAATTACAGCTGAAATCAGGCGGGCGGCATGTCGATGAGGACATCGATGCCATTCATGCGGTAGCCCGTGTCACTCGTCCCGGTGTTGATCTTTTTGTGGACTGCAATCGCGGGTGGACGGTAAGCGAGACCCTGCTCGTCTCCCAGGCCTGTCGAGATCTTAAGCTGGTCATTGAACAGCCGTGCGCCACTTATGCTGAATGCGCCACCGCTCGAAAACACCTTCATCATCCGTTAATCCTTGATGAATCTGCCACTGATCTTGCCACCATCGCGCGGGCCATCAGCAGTGGCGTTGCGGATGGGTTCGGGATGAAGCTCACTCGCATTGGGGGAATCAGCGGGATGCGGGCAATTCGCGATTTGTGTCATGCCACTAATACGCCGACCAGTTGTGATGACTCCTGGGGTGGCGACATTATTGCGGCGGCTTGTGTTCACGTGGGATCGACGTTTCATCCCCACCTCAGTCGCGGCGCATGGATATCAGATCCTTACCAAGCCAAACACTATGACGATTTACATGGCCCGAGAATTGTTAATGGCACCATTGCCGTGCCCCCCGGCCCCGGACTCGGGATTACTATTCCCGACGGATATTTTGGGTCGCCAATCGCCAGTTATGCTTGAGGCTTAATACGCTTAGCGTGTGATGATCATCGATTGGCGCTCAGGGCGGTCCAGACGCCAAATAAAATGACGCACGAGGCAATCATAAAAACGCTTCCAACGGTCTCGCTCAGCAAAATAGCGGCGAGAATCACGCCGGAGACAGGTTGCAAAAATTGCAGTAGTGAGATTCTTGCGATACCGCCCTGCCCCAGTGCCCAGTACCAAAGCACATAACCGACAATCGTCACGCCGATCGCAAGATAAGCGATAGCAACCCAGATCTCGGTGGAAACCGCCCTCATGGGGATACCAGGATCCACAAGAAAAAGCATAGGCAATAGCAATATTGCATAAAGACCTACACCATAAAAAGTCGTTCCCATTGCAGGATAGCCGTCACGCTCGAGTCGAGCGCCCGCGACATAACCCAGTGATGCAAAAACATTCGAAGCGAGCACCAGCAGATCACCGTAAATACTGGCACCACTCGCATGGCTCGAATCATGTCCAAAAATCAGTAACGCCTCGCCTGCCATTGCAATAGCGCATCCAATCCACCACACGCGAGCGGGCCATTTCCTGTCCCAGGCCATGGCGATCAGTCCGGTAAAAACCGGGAGACCCGCCAAAATCATCGACGCATGATTAGCCGAGGTATGAAGAATGCCCAGCGTAAACAGGATGGGGAAGGCGACAAAGCCACAAAACCCGGAAAGTATCAGCAGATGCCGTTGAGACGTATGGGCGGGTAGCGGGATGCGGAGCAGCATCGCCATCGGTAACGCGATAAACCCGCCAATCACCGTTCGCAAAACAGCCACCATCATGGGCGACAAGCTGGACACTGCGATTTTGGCGGCAACCGCAGAAGCGCCCCACAGCATCACCGCAATCAACGCTGCGGCGAGGATTTTCATAAATTGTTAATCAGCGCTTACGCCAGCGAATCTTATTGTCCCGGTCGCGCTGGGATCGGCCCGCGCGAAACCGCCCGAAGAAAAAAAATCCACCAAGCCCGATCACAATAAGCCCGCCGAAAATAATCTCATTCCAACCCATCAGTTTCGGCTCCGCAATTTTGCGAGCAAACGTAATATCTCGAGATAAAGCCAAATCAGCGTAACCATCAAGCTAAAAGCACCATACCACTCAAGATATTTAGGCGCGCCCCGCTCCGCTGCGTCTTCGATGAAATCAAAATCAAGCACTAAACTCAATGCGGCAATACCGACAACAAACAAGCTAAAGCCAATACCAAAAAGTCCGTTACTATGAATAAAACCGATGCTGGTCCCAAAAAATCCCATCACAAAACTAACAAGATATAAAAGCGCGATACCACCCGTAGCGGCAACAATCATCAGCCTGAAGTTCTCTGTTGGCTTGATCAATCCCGTCTTGTAAGCCATCAAGAGCACGCCGAGCGTTCCGAAGGTCAAGCCCATTGCCTGAATCACGATGCCCGGATACTGCGCCTCAAACATCGCAGAGATACCGCCCAAAGCGAGCCCCTCTGCCAGTGCATAGAGCGGTGCTGTGATGCCCGCCCACTGACGCTTAAAAATAGTAATCAGGGCCAGCACAAGGCCGCCAATCAAACCAACCCACATATAGCCCATCACGGCGCCTGGATCACCCGTTTGAAAGAAAATATTCCAGGTATAAGCGGCCGTTATCAGGCACAAAATCAACAAAATGCCCGTTTTGTTCACAGTGCCTGCCAGGGTCATGCGGCCTGGCGAATCGGCTTGGGCAAAGGTCGCATCAGGCTTGAATGCCTCTCCGCGAAACATTGGATTTCCAGACTGACCGAAGGTGGTCAGCGCATTATGCTTGGACATGGTGCACTCCTTTTTTTATAGTCTTGTATTTTATCCTAAGGAAACTAGACGCAGAGCATGCCCGAGTAGTTTCGGCTTGGCTGTTGGGCGTGTCAGGATATGCTGACGATAGATGTTGCCCCTAAACGGGGT
>SHBR01000080.1 GCA_004212795.1 Candidatus Thioglobus sp. | reverse complement strand
AATAAAGCAGCATGGGCTCAGGCCGTCGGTATGTTCTTTGTGCTGATGTTCAAAACTCGTGGATTTACGTTCCTACCGCCTAAAATTCACCGCACTTGTAAGACGAAAGAAATCATTTGATAATATTTTTCAACGGTGAGCTCAAATATTAGCTCATTATGTTATATGCTTTAGTCCTCGCGGTGTTTTAATGAGGTCGGTATATTCAATATACGTGGTAGCGAGCACCAAGGTGCAAAACTAATTGATCGACTTTATTTTTCATGGTCGCATCATAGATTAATAAGGAGGATTTTATGCTAGAAAACGGCATTAATAGACGACAGTTTTTGGGGGGTTCAGCGGCAGCAGTTGCACTCACCACACTGAAGCCTGGAATGACTTTTGCGGCGTCTGGGGATACTTTGACTATCCGGGCTCCGGGCGATATTGACACTGTCGATCCAGGATTCTGGAAAAATACGACCGATCTTTGGGTGATGGATGCTGTCTTTCCTCGTCTGATAAATTTCAAAAGCGGATCAAAATGGGAGTGGGAGTTGTACTCTGCCGAATCAATCAGTCAGCGAGATCCGTTGACGATTGATTTCAAACTAAAACCTGGTTCAATGTGGACAGGTGGTTATGGAGAATTGACAACCGCTGACGTCAAGTTTTCATTCGAGCGTTATTTGGATAAAGAGCTTGCTGCGGAAACCAGTGATAACTGGGCGCTGTTGGACCACGTTGAAGTCCACGACAAATACTCAGGCACGATTCACCTGAAAGAGCCTTTTGCCCCCCTCTGGTGGTTCGTATTGCCTTATGCGACCGGAAGCATCCTATGTAAAGCTGCGATGGAAAAAGCCGAGGGAGGGAAATTTACCCTTGAGCCGCCTGCGATGGGTGGTGCGTACAAAATTACCGAACACACAGCGGGGCAGCGGCTCGTCCTCGAGGCTCACGATGACTTTGCTGGACCGAAACCACATTTTCAACGAGTTGAGATCCTCCCAATCACGGATTCCAAGGCGGCTGAAAATGCTGTTCAGGCCGGTCAAGTGGACTGGACTCGGGTAAGTCTAAGTATTGTTCCGAAGTTGCGGGCTAATCTCCCGGACAATTTAAGTCTGGATCTTAAGTATGCGCCAGACAATGTCTGGATGGGCTTGAATCAGGCGAGTCCGAGGCTTTCTGACATTCGGGTAAGGCAGGCTATCCTGAAGGCGATCGACTTAGAAGCCATACTCGACGGGGCCTACTTCGGCGTAGCAGAGCGTGCGCACGGTCCAGTATCGAAAGGTTTGTTGGGTTATCGAGAAGAAGGCCCGGCACCTCGAGATGTAGAAGGGGCGAAAAAACTTATTGATGCCGCGGGAGCATCTGGAGTCACGATTACATTAGACACCCTTGCAGATTCTGATTTTCTTACTGGGGCTCAGATCGTACAAGCAAACCTAGCCGAAATTGGCGTCAACCTAGTAATCGAATCGCACGAGGGTGGTTCCTTCTGGTCTCTGGTTTCCACCAAAGGTAAGGAAGGAATAGATATGAACTTCAATCGATGGCTTGCGCCACCGGATTTGAGTTGGACTACCCAATGGCTGTTATCGAGTCAAGCAGGGATCTGGAATTGGCAATGGTTTGAAAGCAAGGAGTTTGACGATTTGCACTTCGCAGCTCTTGGCGAGACAGATAACACCAAGCGAGCCCAGATGCTAATGGATCTACAACAGATGCTCGACGACAGTGCATGTTATCTCTGGATTACCCAGCCGCCGCGGCCTATGGTGTGGCAAAACAACATTGCCCCCGCAATGAAGCCTAACGGCGACCCGAGACTTGAACTGTTTCAAAAAGCCTAAGCTGACTTAAAACGCGTTCCGGCCCTTTCTTCGCTTTTTAGGGGGAAAGGGTCGCTAACGTTTCGCACTTCTGACTCAGGGGCGGTCATTAAGTTTGCTAGCGGCAGTAGTCAGCCTCTTCCCTGTTCAGTTTCTTACGTAATTCGGCAAAATGAAGTTCCGCGCTGTAAATAAAATCCTGCCAATCCTGTGCAGTTCGATTAGCGACATCACTAGATACTATCTTCAATTCTTTTCCGGTGGTATACGCTGTCACTAGAGTTTCGCAAGCCCTTTCAAGATGATATAGCTCATCGAAAGCGAGAGCTACGGACGGTGCGACTACTGTAACGCCGTGATTTCCCATCATGAGTATGTTTTTGTCTCTTAACACGTCACAAAGCCGATCCGCTTCTGTTTGATCGACAATCATTCCTGAGTACTCGCTATCAGTTGCGACCCTGTTGTAGAACCGCATACTCACCTGATCAACTGGATAGATGGTGCTGTCCAGTAACGTTGCCAGCACAGTGGCGTACTTGGGGTGCAGATGTAAAACGCATTTAGCGCTCTCAACTCGCTGTAGTATCTGTCCATGAAGAAGCCAAGCAGAAAGATTCGCCTGCTGAGTGCTTGTGTGCTCATCTAGATTGATCAATAAAAGATCACTTGCTTTCAGATTTGAGAAATATTTCCCATCTGGATTAATAAGAAACTGATTTCCGTTTTCCGATACAGAAAGACTGCAATGATTTCCGGCCGCCTCCTGCATGCCCTCGCGGGCCGCCCATCGCAGAACAGCGGCAAGATCAGCACGTTCATCAGCGAATTCGTTAGACATGTCTCAGAGTTCCTGTCAAATTAGTGCGTCAATCGACGATAGTGTTCCTGAATTTTAATTTGTCTCAATTGTACTGATTTTGTACCGGATACTAGCGGATCACTTTGACTCTTCAATTGCGCATTACTTAATCGCTCACTAACCGAGGAGCGCACGTTGTCATATTATGAATAAAGGGCATGACATAGGGGGCAAGCCCGGATTCAGCGAAATCCCCTTCAGTCATGATCTCAATGAACCTGTTTTTCAGGCCATGTGGGAGGCGCGGGTATTTGCGTTAACCACCGCAGTGGAATATCTGGACAAGTGGAATCTAGATCAAGCAAGAGATGCTATCGAAAAACAAAGTCCTGACCAGTATTTTGAACACTCTTACTATGAGAATTGGTTGTTCGGTCTCGAAAAATTGTTGATAAAGACGGGTTTAGTAACTACCGAAGAACTGGAAACAGGTGTAGCTGACGTCAAGTCTGACTCTAGAAAAGCTGCACCTCTAAGAGTTGAGCAGGTTGAAAGCTACATCCACCACCACTACCCAAACCCCATCGGTACTCGACCTGTGGCTCGATTTAAGGCAGGAGATTCCGTGACAGCTATGAATATTACTTCGAGGGGCCATACGCGCCTGCCGGGATACGTTCAGGGCAAGCGCGGAGTCATTCGCCACCAACAGGGTGTTCACGCACTTCCCGATCAAAATGCGCTCGGAATTATATTCTCAGAGCATTTATACAACGTATGCTTTAGTGCAAATGAAATATGCGGTAGCCGCGAGGATCCAAAGTTTAGTGTCAACGTCGACCTTTGGGAGTCGTATCTGAAGCCTGCGTGATCGAAAGGAATCAGGTTGTCTCGTCAGTCGCTAGGAATACAGTTATTCGCTCATAACCGAGGGTCGTTAACCGAGCTAACTCAATTCCTAATTTTTTCAATAACTTAAAATGCTCTTTAACTGTTAATCCGGATAAACGTCTAGGTTCGATGCTTACGAACTATTTGACCGGGCCCTTAATTTGGTAGATTTCATCGACAACCTTTTGGAGCCCGAGAAATGATTGACCGCCGAGATCAACTTATCAAACTAACCAACGAGTTTGTCGATGCCTTTAATCGTATGAGCCTTGACGATGTGGTTGCCTTCTTCGCCGAAGATGGCATCTACGAGGATTCGACCGGTGGTACGCACGTCGGTCACGATGCGATCCGGACTGCTTTTGAGCCATTGGTTGGTGGTTCCCGCGGCAAGATCCGCTTTGACGGAGAAGACGTCTTTATTGAGGCAGACTCCGGGAAAGTCCTAGCGAGTTGGCGACTAAATCTTGATAAAGATGGAGAAATCTCGGTTATCCGGGGAATCGATATTCTTGAGTTCGAGGCAGATAAATTAAAAAAGAAGATGGCCTATATGAAGGTTGACAAACCTCACCTGGAAAGCACCTAAAACGTTCGCAATCTTCTGATCAACATTGAGCGGCCGGATGTGTTCAATCAAGCCGTGTTAGATCTTTTGTATGATGTCGAAAAACCATCGGGGTAGTCAGGCATGGCAGCGATTAAATCGCCTGACGGTGTAACGGTTACTCTTGACGCGGTCAACCGAAAATTACGCCTTAATTGGCCAGAGAACCAATCGACGGAGTTTCATTATGTCTGGCTAAGACATCATGCACGGTGTCCAGACGGGTTGCCCAACGATACCAGCGTCAAGATTGATCTTGTCCCGGATGATCCAGCCTCTCTGGTCATCAGCGATTACACCATTACCGATGAATCTCTTGAGATAATCTGGGACGACAATGATCTTAAAACAACACACCCCCTGGGCGCATTGGTTTCGGTTCGGTATGACCAGAGTAGTCGAAAGCGAAGAAAACCGGCTCCGATCCTGTGGCCCTTGGATACGAAGTCATCCATTCCCTGCTATCCCTACTCCGATCTTGACGACCCAGCATCCCTTCTCCAGATTGGATTGTCGATCAGAGACTTCGGTATTGCGAGAGTCATTAATGTGCCTGACGCACCCGGCACAGTTGCAGAGGTAGCTCAACAATTTGGTGTTGTACATCGAAATAACTATGGCGAAGTTTTTGATGTCAAAACTGATGCTTATAGAGCGCTGGGATCCAACACCGGGAAATACCTTGGCCCCCACACTGACGAAAGTTACCGGCACGCAGCGCCAGGAATTACATTTTTTCACTGCCTAATTCCTTCAGCTGGTGGTGGAGGCGCGAGTATCCTGGTTGACGGGTTCAACGCCGCAGAGCGTTTGCGAAACTGTGCCCCAGATCTATTCGGGATACTTACTGATGTTCCTGTTTTCTTTCAACGAAAGTCTTTACCTGATGAAGACATGCAATCACACCGAAGAATGATCACGCTAGATATAGACGGGGAGGTAGAAGGCATTCGCTTTACCGATCGGACCCTCCCGCCACAGGATCTGCCCGACCACCTGATGGAGAAAACCTACCAGGCCATCAAGGCATTTTGGAACATCGTCAACGCGGACGATATGAAAGTTGAATACCCAATGGAATCTGGCGATTTACATATCTTTGACAATCAGAGAGTTCTGCACGGCAGGACCGGGTTTGACCCTGGCCGGGGTGAGCGGCATCTGCAACAGTGCTCAGTCAACCGGGATGAATTTCACAATACCCTTAGAACACTGGCAGCTCGTCTTGATCACCCAGCCCAAATGGAGACGATGTCTGGAGGCGCTATAGGGTAGACATCGGGTATAACCATCAACTATATAAAAGACACGGGCCTCAGCCTCCATAAACGATATGAACTACGAATTGTTTTCTCTCGGTGACGTCACACTGCAAAGTGGGCAGGTCCTGCCCGGGGCGAAGCTCGCCTATAAGACCTATGGCTCCCTGAATGCTGACCGAACCAATGCCGTCTTGCTGCCAACTTTCTATACAGGGACCCATGTCCGAAACGAGGGTTTCTTTGGTCCGGGCCGTGCGATCGATCCCGAAAAACACTTCATCGTCTCCATTAATATGTTTGGTAACGGACTCTCTTCATCTCCGAGTAACACCCAAGCGCCTGCTGATCGAGGTCACTTCCCGCTGGTGACCCTATATGACAATGTACGATGCCAAAAGGCTTTGTTGGAAAACCTTTTTGATATCGAACAACTACTTCTCGTAACCGGCTGGTCGGTCGCCGGCTGTCAGGCATTCCAATGGGCTGCGCAGTTTCCCGAGTATGTAAGAAATATTCTTCCCTTCTGCGCATCGGCCCGCGTATCACCCCACAATTGGCTGTTTCTAGAGGGTGTTAAAACCGCACTGCTGGCGGATCCGACGTTCAACGATGGCTTCTATACACAGATACCGGAATCCGGGCTCAAAGCATTTGCAACAGTTTATGCAGGCTGGGCATACTCCCAAACTTGGTATCGGGACGCTGGATATCAGCAACTTGGCTTCCAGGATATAAACGAACTCCTCCTTAACTGGGAACAGGATCATCTAGCTTGGGACGCAAATGATCTATTGGCAAAACTAGCGACATGGCAAAATGCCGACATCAGTCAAAATGATCTTTACCGAGACGATCTGAAATCTGCCCTTCGAGGAATTAGGGCGAGGACCATAATCATCTCCTGTGATAATGATCTTTACTTCCCGCCGGCGGATAATGAACTCGAAGTTTGTAATATCTCCGATGCCGAATTGAGGGTTTATGAGTCACCCTGGGGGCATTGTGTTGCCTCTCCGGGAAACGATTCTGGATTTCGCGTCTGTCTCGATCAGGCAATCTCCGATCTTGTCGGCTAACTCGCCTCTATGACTTCTTCTATTCAGGATCGCGCCCAATATGGCCCGTACTGTGGCTATCACCAGACCTGGGAAGGCGGGTCGCTTAAGGATCTGACCGAGGTGGGGCCCGGCACGCCGAGCGGCGAACTTCTGAGACGTTACTGGCATCCAGTCTATATCGCGAGTGACGTAGGCGAACTTCCAAAACTGATTCAGGTTCTT
>SHBR01000008.1 GCA_004212795.1 Candidatus Thioglobus sp. | reverse complement strand
TATCGACGCTTTCAGGTCAGAAAGCGTAGGCTTTCAATGCTCAATCTTGAGTAACCACCTCTATATCGGTGTGCCTTTTATTTGTCGCCTGGAACGTAAATACCCGGCTCGAGGTTCGGCAGCGAACTGGCGCAGCCGGTCGTGAAAACCAGAAACACGGACAGCATCAAAATAACTTTCATAAGATAATCGTTTACGTTTTTTGTTAACAATCAAACTTGTTGTAAATGAACAAACCGAATTTTTGCACGACCATAAAAAATTAAATGTGAAAGATCTAAACCTCGCTAATCCCTTTCCAAGCCCAATCGTTGTAGCCCTCAGAATCGCGGTGAATCCAGTAATCGGCCAGATCCTCGCTTTGATGCTCCCACGCCGGCGTTTTCCCCACTTCATGCGCAGCATGGACAAGCCGACGTTGACGCTGACTTACTAAGACTTGCTCGTTAAGGCGCTCGCTATCCCACTGACGCCGAACCAGCCCTTCCAGCTCATCAAGAATCTCATGATGAGTTGCATCATGGGCAAGATTGATCAACTCATGAGGATCGCGTTCTAGATCATACAAAACGGACGGCGCGCCACCGCCACTCATCAGTTTGTGCTTTCCTTTGCGAACCATAAACATTGGCGAAGGAACCCCCTCAGACGTGATTTCTGCAAAGACAGGCGTGTCTTCGTCACGCATTTGCCCCTCACACGCCCCCAACAGACTGCTGCCATCAAGCGGTTCTGGCGCAACTTCATCAGGCACAATCTCTGCCAGATCACAAAGGGTGGGCAGCAGATCTATCAACGACGCTGGCTGTGAATGACGGCCCGCCGAAAATCGCTCAGGCCAATGGATAATGAGCGGGACGCGAATACAGTCTTCAAAAAAATGCTTTTTGTACCAAAGTCCATGCTCGCCAAGCATATCGCCATGATCCGCAGAAATCACAACGACGGTATTCGCCAGAAGACCCGTCTGTTCGAGCGTCTTCATCAGTCCGCCCACCATCTCGTCAAAATAGGAAACGTTCCCCAAGTAGGCGTGTCGAGCTATCCTGACGTGTTCTTCCGAGATACCGGTATCCACTAACATGGCATGATGGAGCATCCTCGTTGTATGAAACTCTCGTTCTGACTCGGGCTGTAAAGGTGTATTGGGCAGTTCAATGTTTTCGTGGCGATATAGGTCCCAGTACTCCTGAAGCGTGCAATACGGCTCATGCGGATGAATAAATGACGCGTTCAGAAAAAATGGCGCGGAGTCTTCGCGTGCAAACTGATGCAGTTTATTCTTGGCATGATAAAAAACAGCCTCGTCATGATCGATCTGAACGGTACGTCTAACGATACCTGATCTCGTCACCCCGGTTGCCGTGTTATTGGATGACATACGCTCTTCACCCCAACTCGGTGTCCAGGAAAAATCCGTAGGATAAAGTTCCGGCACCAGTCGCTCTTCAAATCCATGGAGCAGATCGGGGCCTACAAAATGCTGCTTACCTGAAAGAGTTGTACGGTATCCGGCTAACCTTAAGTAATGTGCGACCGTTGGAATACGAGCCGGAAATTCGGCGCCATTATCAAAGGCGCCAATCTTGCTTGGGAGCATCCCCGACAACATTGAAAATCGCGAAGGCGCGCATAGCGGAAAATTGCAGTACGCATTTTCGAATGTAACCCCGTTATCAGCAAGTTGAGCCAGATTTGGAGTAATCGCAGGACCCCCGTACATCGGGAGCACCTGAGGTTTAAGCTGATCGGCCTGAATAAAAAGAATATTTGGCTGTTTAGATGTCATTGATTAATTCCGTTACTTAAAAGTGCAGTTCTCGATCGCAAGCGGTCACCCTCTTTAAAAGTTGAGGACGCGTATTCTCACCCCGGTGGCCAGTGAGCATTATTCGGTCAACTAAAATAAAAACGCCGGATAAAGCTCGGTTCCGATCTGATCTCCATCGCTAAGACCGTGCTCGCGCATAATGAAAGAGTGATCTGGGTCCATGCCCTCTTCCCTGAAACACACCCGGATATCATCCCCAAGCCACTGTGTATTAAAGATCCTCAGGTCGCGGCCCGGGGAAAGATTTCCCGAGCCACCATGAATGATTCGCCCGTTAAACGCAACACAATCCCCCGCCGACATATCCCAACTCAAGATGTCATAAGTGTCCCGATGTCCTTCGATATCCGGAAACGGTTCATATTCTTTTTGGCTGAGCTCCCGACGCTGGTCCCGTTCATCTGATGTCAAATCGCCAAAATTTGTCTGACGGAACTCTTGAGGCCATCGGTGCGAACCTCGAACAAACTCTAATGCGCTTTTTTTCTCGACCGAAACCAACGGCATCCAGATCGAACAGGTGTCAAGCCCTTTAACCGACCAATAGGGTTCATCCTGATGAAATGGGGTTCGGAACTGTGTGCCTGGTGTTCGAACAAAAACCGCATCAAAAAAAAAGTTGACTCGTTTGGTATTAAGAAGTTGAGCCGCCACAGACGCCAACGGTGATTTCTCAATAAAATCCTGGTACTCGCTAATCTCTCGCCAGGCCTGGCTGTCGTAAAAGCACGTCCGGCCTTGCTCATCTCGATCCCATACGCGGCCTCGCTCGGTTGGCGCATTGATATTTTTTTGAATACCACGATCTAATAAATCGATCCAAAATTGATCGATTGCATTAGGAAGGAGTACCACCCCATCTTGTGAAAATGTCTCGGCGAAGGCTGGAGGTAGATCATAGATCTCAGGCATCGAAAAACTATGCGGCGGACGAATCAAATCGTCAAGCAGTTTACCCGCGTTTTCAGCGTTTTATCCATTACACCCTCCTTTGTTTCGAGGGCTTTCGCTTTTTGCAATAGTGGTTAAAGTAGACCCAGGTCGATCGAGTCAGAATTGATCGACATCGTCACATAAATCACGAAAGCATTCAGTCCGGTCTTGTCAAAGTTCAATTTTTAGATGCCGGGGGTGGCGGCCCTGTATACGGAAGGTTTGTGCTAACTGCATGAAAATTTCGTGTAAGACGTTTGGCTACACTCAGCTAGATTATTGTGATGACCGAAATAATCATCACCCCTCCTGCCAGAGTTGCCCCCGTCCATCTCGTAGAGACTGAGGAATACTCAATAACCCTTCTATTCGAGGCTAAAGATATTGAGTCGATTGAGCAGGCGATAGCTAAGGTAATGCCAAAGAAAAAGGGCGCCAGGTCTCCTCTACACTACAGTAAGCTTGTAGGTTACCGTTTAAGGCTCAAGTCCAAGTCTCAAGTTAAAGCGGTTAACGTAGTCAAGAAGCCTATCCCTCTGGAGAACATCCTGCCAGGTGCTATTGTTAGGGTACAAGCAAGCTTTGCCAGTTATGAGCAGGGAGGTGGAGGCGTTACGGCGTACCTTGGGAGTATCCAGCTATTAAGGGAGTCTCCCAAGAGGGTTGAAGAAGTTGACCTTGGATTTGACGATCGTTTGACCGATTCCAAGTCGTAGCCTTCTCGACCTAAATGACACCGCTGGGCAATTTACACTTAATACCTTTCTCCCATACCTCCCCATGAAGAAGTAGCCTGAGTCGCTAGGGATATTCTTCCTGAAGGCAGGCCGTTGCCTCGTGAAACGCGGTGACAACCTCAACACGTTACTCAAGGAGGTTTTTAGATAGTCCGTAACTGGAGATTGGTGCTTTATCTCCAGTTACCATTCAAGCCCTTGATTCCTTCATTGGAATCAGGGGTTTCTTTTTGTTGATTCAGGTAAAATAGGGATTACAGGTAGCCAGTTGAAATAAATATTTATCAACACTGACGACGGGATTGACTACGGAGTTGTAAAAGTGTCACTTTCTAACTGTATAAAGTCGATTTGAAATAGCCGGGGTGGCGAAACTGGTAGACGCGCCAGACTCAAAATCTGGTTCCAGCAATGGAGTGTCGGTTCGAGTCCGACCCTCGGTACCATTTGAATTGACGACTGACACAAGCCGGGAACCGGCCAATCGAAACAACTGGGTATAACCGCTACCAAACCGTGCTTTCGGAGCAGTAGGTCTTTACGGTTACTGGATCTTTCTGGTCTCCCTCAGCCCTCAAACAATTCTGATACGGGGACATCGCGTAGTACATCGCGAGAACCACAGCCCCGACCACCACTAACTTAATGAGCGTATCGGTCATGAATCGGTCTCTTTCGACGACGCGCTTTCTCGACGTTGCTCAGTTTTTCGGTCCCGCGATACCTGGATAGAAATAACCTGATTTTCAAAATCAAGCAAAAGTTGATAGGTCGCTGCGTCTCTTTGACTTACATCCTGAACCTCTAGTCTGTGAACGTTACGAAGATAATCAAGAATGTTGGCGTTAACCATCTTCGCAAAATCATCATCCTTTTTTTCCTCATCTTCCATGCTTTTTTCCCGTGATTCTCGATCCGACATATACAAATATAAATCTGTTAATCAGAGGATCGTACACCAGACTCCAGAAAGTCGATCACCGTATCGCGCCGCCCTCGCCAGACTCCCTATTGGCCCCTACTTCTTTAAGCAAAAAAGAATCTAAAAAGCAGAGCTGATATGGATACGGACGCCATCAGAATGCCCGCCGCCGAGCGCTTCATTACGGGTATAAACAAGCGCAGATATCAACCCATTATTAGAAACATAATCGAGTCCCAATTGAATCCGTACGGTGGAATCGGTCTTATCTTCAAGAACGAGGTTATAGGATCGCGTGCCGGCAGCGTACTTCATTGTGACGTTCTCGCTGGAGGAGAAACTATAACCATACTCGGCTGATCCAAAGGGTCGAATCAGGCCTTTGGGTAACGCCCGTTGATAGTTGATATCCAGCCCGATAAACAACATTTGATGATCAATATTTTGATCTCCATACTGAACCGCCCAAACGCCGCCTGTTTCGGAATCTGTGTCAATCTTCGCGCTTCCAAGCTCAAATCGACCATGAGGCGTGAACTGGAATTTTCGCCCAGCTGGTTCAAGACCGCGAAGACCAATTGATGAGAACAACATCGTCCCGTCTCTATCGGAACTAAAGGTTTCGGATGTCTCTGTGCGAGTGCTTGCAATGTCCAGATCCGCAGCACCCAAGATTCCCTCCAAGACCAGCGCCATCTCCTTCGGTCGCATCGCGCCATAAAAAGAAAGTCCATAGTTCTCCGCGTCAACATCGTCATTTGGGTTGATTTCCGCTGATTGCCAGGACGCAGTCAGCGCGACACCCCCTCGAGCGTAATCACCAAAAGCGCGATCTGAGCCAACCGCAATCAGCACGCCATCGCTACTGTCTATCGAATCCCAATTTCCCACCGTCACCTGACCCTCTGTCCAGATTGACCAGCCGGCAGCGCTCGCATTCCCCGAGGGATTCAGATCAACAGGTTCCAAATCAGTCGCGGCAAGCGTCGCCCCAATCATCCGCCCAATCGACTCCCTGGAGGAGTTAGTCTGACCCTGCGAATTAATGAATGTCTCGAGGTCCTTCAGGAGACCACGGGAATCTGCCTTGACTGCTCGGGGGCTAAAAATGCTGCGCATTACCGGATCCTTGAATGCAAACTGAATCCCTTGATAAGAAAGCGCAAAACTATTGGCATCGTCGCTTTCGATTTCGTCTTGATTGCAGCCGGGAATCTCAGGCTGCCCTTCCGATTCATCTGACTGACAGGCCTCTGTTGCAATTTGCCCACCAAATACCTGGCCTAAACGGGCAAAACGGCTATTGATAGGCTGGGAAAAGTTTCTCAGATATTCTTGAGCTAAAGACGCGTAAGCTCTGGCAACTGACGTCACGCTTTTATTCAAAAGCAGGTCGGGCTCGTAGCGCCAACTGACTGAATTGCTCTCTAAATTTAGGTTGTTTGCGTTATCTTGGCATCCATCGGCCGGCACCGAAATCGAGCTTCGGCCTGGTGTCACGGATGACACGAGCGCCGAAAACTCTCGTCCCGAGCCTGAAAATTCCGAGATGGTTAAGTTACTTAACGAAACGTCATCAATATCAAATCCGGTTACGACTTCGCTGATTTCGATCGCGACCCTCCAAGACGGCTGCGACGTTCGAGCATCATTCGCTAGCCCCAGCACGGACACCTTGACCACCGGGCGAACGTTGTCAACCGGAGTTGAAATATTTTCTACCACTTCCTCTTCTTCCTCTTCTTCACCACCGCCTCCTCCACTAGACGCGGTCACCGAAAAAGAGCGCGACACATCAGTCGCTGCGAAATAATCCCCTGACGGGCTGTTCCCGGCTTGACTGGCAGTTATGGTGCATGTGCCCGCGCTTACCAAAGTAAGCGTTGTTCCCAAGACCGTGCACACTCCGGCGGTAGACGAAGCGAGCGATACCGTCAATCCGGAATCAGATGATGCGGTAAGAGTTGCCGTGCCGGATGAGAGCTGCTGTGCCCCCGGGTTGTTAAACGTGATGGTTTGTGATTTGCGACATTCCATATCCGTCATGTCAACATTTCCATCCTCTACCTCAAACTCCGCAAAGGTGTAATCCTGATCTAGCGTATAGGTCAGGGTTGCGGGGAAAGATGAAGTAGAGGTCTTGGATGTGTAGGAGGCGGCAACGCCAGGTGCTGCCGATGTTCCCAGATTTATATTAGCGGTTGTTGGCGCCGCCGTTGGGTTGGAAAACGTGACCTTGAGCGTTTCACCCTCTGAAAACCTACGCCCTTTATTGATCTCCTGCCAATACACATCAGAAAACGTACCGTCCGCTTGGGTGTTAACCGCATGACAGCCGGTACTCAGGGCCGCGAACGCCTCCTTTACAGGCAACAATGGGCAAAGCAAAAGGCACAGGCAGCCTACTCGCAAAAGAGCGTTTTTCATGAAATTACCGGGAATAATAACAAACTTTTGTTGATTATGGTTCGAACCAAAAACCTTAATCAACTTCTGTTGCTTATAACCCGATAGGTCAGATCTTTAAGTAAACGCCCGTTTTAACGATAAGAAGAATGTGTCGGGTCAAAGGCAATGTTCCGGACCCGGAAACTCGCGAGTTTTTACCGCTTTTAAGAAATGCTCAACCGCGTTGACCGCCGATCCGGCGCCGGCCAAGAAATCTTTACTGAATTTAGGACTCTTCTTCGGGTACAGCCCGAGCAAATCGTAAAGCACAAGCACTTGGCCGTCTGTTTGCGGCCCCGCACCAATTCCGATCGTCGGAGCACTTATCTTTTTGGAAATCAAGTCTGCCAAGGTTGGCGGCATTGCTTCCAAAATGAGGATCGAGACTCCGGCTTGATCCAAAACCAAGGCGTCGTTTTCAATCTCACGTGCCGCTTCGGTCTCTCGACCTTGCACCTTGAAGCCGCCCAACTGGTTGACTGACTGCGGAGTAAGTCCAATATGACCACAGACAGGGATACCCCGCTCCACCAAAAACTCGACCGTCTGGCGCATGAATGCGCCGCCTTCAATTTTGACCATCTGCGCTCCGCCCTCCCCGAGCAGCCGAGCGGCGTTTTCGAAAGCCTGTTGTGGGCTCGACTGAAAGGATCCAAAAGGCATGTCCGCAACAATAAGGCTTGTTTGTACGCCTCGCGAGACACACTGGGTGTGGTAGACCAGATCGTCGACGGTGACGGGCAGAGTCGTCAAATGCCCCTGCACCACCATGCCCAGGCTATCACCCACCAAAATAATTTCGACACCCGTCTTATCCAGAATACTGGCAAAACTATAGTCATAAGCAGTAAGGCAGCCGATCGGCTCACCGCGAGCCTTCATGTTAGCCAGTGTTGTGACGGTAATTGGTCTTTTGATAGTCATACTTGGACTCCAGCCCAAGCCAGGAGCGGTTTCGGGCGACCGATTATGCCTAAACTCAGCAGGTCCGACCACTCCAAAAACCCTGCAATATAAGACAAAATAAAATAGGGCTTATTAGCAGCGATTGGCAACAAAATCTATAATCGGATAACCAAGTTATCAGGGCTTTATTTCAATGAAGATGCTGTTCGATTTTTTTCCGCTGATTTTGTTTTTTGGCGCCTATAAGTTTTATGGCATATACGCGGCAACGGCTGTGGCCATTGCCGCCTCTGTTGGACAAGTCCTCTGGGTTTGGGTGCGTACCCGGAAAACGGAAACCACTCATCTGGTCACGCTTTTTGTGATTGTTGTTTTTGGTGGGATGACGCTGGTTTTTCGGGATGATACTTTTATCAAATGGAAGCCTTCTATCGTTAACTGGATTTTTGCGGTGATTGTTATCGGTAGTCATTTTATTGGTAACAAAACGGTTATCGAGAGATTGCTGGGGACGCAGTTGAGCATGCCTGGACCCATCTGGACCAAAGTCAATTTCTCGTGGGGAATGTTTTTCCTGATCAGCGGTCTGCTCAATATGTATGTCGCCTTTTATTACAGACCCGAACTCCCCGAAGCAATACGAACCGATTTTTGGGTCAACTTTAAAGTGTTCGGCTTGCTGGGGCTCACGCTTGCTTTTAGTGTGATCCAGATGATGCTAATTGCAAAGCACATCACGACTAAAGGCTCCGAAAACTGATGTCAATAAAAGATGAAATTCGTCAGCGACTGATAACAAACCTAAGCGCTGAATCCGTAGAAATTGAAGACCAAAGTCATCTCCATGCCGGTCATGCAGGAGCCGCATCAGGTGGCGGACACTATGATGTGATCGTAATCGCCAGCGCATTTAAAGATCTGAATACCCTCGGCAGGCATCGCCTGATTTATGGCGCGGTTGATGATCTGATGAAAAAAGAGATTCATGCCCTCAGCATCCAGGCATTCAGCCCAGACGAGGTCTAGCGAGAGGCGACGCTATGGCAACCCCTTCTAAATCGGTTCGGTATTTCCTGTACTGGCTCGCTTTTTTTGGCCTTTTGCTGTTTGCCGCCACTCTTTTTGTTTGGTTTGGCGTTTTAACACTTTTTATCGAGCAGGACTCTAGCCGACTCTCGCTTGTCATTCTGGTTGGCCTTTTGGCCGCTTCCCTTCACGCGGGCTATCGCGCCTACAAGATAGACGACGAAATCAACCGAGCCCGAGCCATTGCGCTCAGCCATCAATCTCATGAGAGCGCTAATCAGTCGTCGATTGCCTCGGAATATCGCTTGTTGATTGACAAAGCGGTTTCAAACGGTCGACTACCCACTGATTCTGCAAATCTCGGAGTCTATCTTGAGAAACGCGTGCACGAGGGGCATGCCAACGGATGGTTTATCGCTGACCTCATGATCAAACTCGGATTGCTCGGCACCGTTATCGGTTTTATCTTTATGCTGAGTTCGGTGGCCCAACTCGAAACAACAGACCTTAACGCGGCTAAATTAATGCTGACCCAGATGAGCGGGGGAATGAGAATCGCGTTGTTCACAACGCTTGCCGGCTTATCGAGCGGTCTCATCTTGGGCGCACAATATCAGCTTTTGGACCATGGGGCCGACCGACTCTTTGGCATTATTGTAAGCACCGCGGATACCGAAGAAATTCGCGAATCGCAAACAAACCCAGCGTTTAGCCGAGCGGAATGATCTGATGCGTCCTCGTGGCGGCGGTTATCGCACTGATCCTTTTGTGGATCTCTTGTTTAACGTGCTGCTCGGATTCACGCTTCTTTTTTTTGTTTCGCTGGTTTATTTCAATCCCGAGGCCCGCCAAGGCAAAGTCAATTTAAAGGCGGAATATATTATCTCTGTCACATGGCCAGAGCACCGTACCGACGATATCGATCTTTGGGTACGCGATCCTTTAGGTGAGGTGGTCTCCTACCTACGCAAGGATGCGGGCTGGCTGCACCTTGATCGGGACGATCAGGGCTCCATAAACGATACCGTGATCGTTGAGGGTAAGAAGATTGTCTACCCCATTAATCAGGAGCTTGTCACATTAAGGGGGCTTGTTGATGGCGAGTACACCGTCAATCTTTATTATTACGAAAAACGAGAGCTTGAGCCGATTACGGTTCTTGTCAAAATTGAGCGCATTAATCCTTCGGTGCAAACTGTTTTTGTTCAAAAAGTAATTCTTTTCAAAGAGGACGAAGAGCGGACCGTTGTGCGATTTACGCCCACCCGCGACGGGAAAATCATCAATGTGAATGAGCGCCAGGCGCAACTCACCCCCTATCTGTTGGATCCGCCAGCATGATGGAGAGTGCATTTATATTGGCGCTGTCGTACGCCTTTGTAACTTTTTTGTTGCTGTTGATCGTTACGCGAGCTCGTCTGTCGATCACAATCAGAGCGATAACGGTTGTTTCGGGTGCTGTTTTTTATACCGCTCACTTTCTTTCGCTCAGCGGACTTGGAGGATGGCCAGCCGCTTTAACGCTTCCGCAAGAATTTGAACTGCACGCTTTCACCATCGTTGAGCCCAACTCGATACAAAATGAATCCGGCCATATTTATCTTTGGATACAGGAAACCGGCGATGCCGAGCCCCGCGCTTATTCGCTACCCTATCGCTCATCCGTTCATGACCAGTTGACCGCATCCAAAAAACGGCAGCAAGAAGGATATCAACAGAAGGGGCGATTAGACGGTAGTGGCAAGATAAAGATATCCAATGTTACTCGACGCCTCCCTCAAAAAGTCTCTTCGGATAATTAGTCTGACTTGGCGTTCTTAACGCCTCCGGCAATCTCACTGCTGAAGCGAGGCATCCAGTAATTCTTCGAGTATTTCAGAGGGGCGCACGACACCTGCGACATTTCCCGCCACATTCAAAACCGGCAGACGAACTAAATCCTTACTCTCGCCTTTGAATACATCTTGAAGACCTGAAATTCGCGATAAAACAGCACCCATAAAACATTCAGACGCCCGACTGGCGCCATCGTCAATCTTCAGCGCAATTCCGATTCCCGTTTCAGGGACGGCACCACAAAACACCCCCTCCGCACCCGTTTTAACAATGAATAATCCTTTGCCTGCCTGCATTGCCCGCGTACACCAACGCCCGGTCCCTGCCACCATGATCGGCTCTGACACCATCGCCCGGTAGATCTGCCTGCAAGCATTACGTCTTTCTATCGATAACCCTCGCCCGGACGCAAATCGCGCGAACGATAAGGCAAGTGGCTCGAGCGCTATTCCAGCGACCGGTATCCCGCAACCATCTATGCCTCGTGGTACATCCGTCAAAGAGACATCTGCAAGATCTTCAAGAAGCGACAACACCCGCTGCTGGATAGGGTGTGTCGCCTCGATATAACCCGCGCTTGATAAGCCAAGATGCTGGACGGAAGACAGGAAACCGGCATGCTTGCCAGAGCAGTTGTTATGGGCCGCGCTTGGATCAAGGTTTGAGTTGATAAGCGCCTTTTGATCTTCGTCACGACGAGGAAGATGGGCTCCACATTCCAGCGCATTCTCGTTCAACCCAATCTGCGTTAACCATCGCCGAACGGTTTCAACGTGGATGTTCTCTCCGTTGTGAGATGAGCACGCCAGTGCGACCTGTCGGTCAGTGAGTTGGTATGCTTCCGCCGCCCCGCTCTCAATAAGCTGAATCGCCTGTAAGGGCTTGATTGAGGATCGCGGATAAATCAGTTGAGACACATCCCCCAGGCTCGCGAGTAGTTGGCCGTCATCACGCACAACAGCGACCGCCCCACGGTGGCGACTTTCGATCATCCCGCCACGCGTTACCTCGATCACAACTGGATTTGCACTCATTTTCTTGCCTCAAAATACGCCCTAGAGCGCTCTATCACGTTACGAAAGATATACTAGGTTTGAAATTTCACAAATCTTTCAAATGACCGCAATGAACGACATGAAATATACCGCTGAGCATGCATGGGCTCGGGCGGAAGAAAATATTGTAACGGTAGGTATCACTGATTTCGCACAGGAGCAACTGGGAGATCTCGTTTTTGTTGAACTGCCCACAGAAGGCATCGAGGTGTCCGCAGGTCAGGAAGTTGTCGTTATTGAGTCCGTGAAAGCAGCCGGCGATATTAAGTCCCCGATCTCCGGCACTATCGTGGAAATCAATAAGAGTCTTTTAGATTCGCCGGAACAGGTCAACGATGACCCCACAGGCGGGGGCTGGTTTTATCGAATTAAAGCTAAAGCGACAAGTGATCTAGACCTGCTTCTCGATGAAAGCGAGTATGCAGCGCTCAATGAGGATTAAGTAATCGTGGGCTGGGAGAATTAAGACGATGAGTAAGTATGGTGTTAGTAATGCCGAACAAAAGGTGGCGCGAGTGCCCGTGAAGTTTGCACCAACCGAACGCAGCGAACGGCTGAAAAAGCCTGAATGGATTCGGGCTAAATTTCCGGGCACCCCTGAGGTCATGCGTCTCAAAAAAATCTTAAGAGAAAAAGGCCTTAACACGGTCTGCGAGGAAGCGACCTGCCCAAATCTTGGTGAGTGTTTTGGTCACGGGACCGCTACATTCATGATTCTTGGCGATGTTTGCACACGGCGCTGTCCATTTTGTGATGTTGCTCATGGTCGTCCGGGAACGGTTGATGTCGCCGAACCCGACCGCCTCGGCGAGACCGTAAAGGAGATGGGGCTCAGTTATGTTGTTGTAACCTCTGTCGATCGCGACGATCTTAGAGACGGCGGCGCGCAGCATTTTGCAGATTGCATTCAAGCGCTTCGAACCTCGTGCCCTGATATTCAAGTTGAAATCCTGACGCCGGACTTTCGAGGACGTGCCGAGAAAGCACTCGCTATCTTGAAAACAGCTCCGCCCGATATTTTCAATCACAATCTCGAAACAGTGCCGGGCTTGTACCGACGGGTTAGACCGGGCGCCGACTATCAATATTCGCTTAATCTGCTTAAGGACTTTTCAAACGCTTGCCCTGACATACCCACAAAATCGGGTTTAATGCTCGGTCTGGGAGAAACCAACGAGGCAGTGGTCTCGGTAATGGAAGATTTGAGACGCCACGAGGTTCAACTGCTGACCCTGGGTCAATATTTGCAGCCGACCAAACACCACTTACCTGTTGAACGATATGCAACACCTGCTGAATTTGATGAATTAGGGAAAATCGGGGCGAAACTGGGTTTTTCGCATGTCGCCTCGGGTCCAATGGTCCGATCGTCCTATCATGCTGACCAGCAGGCGAAAGACGCAAAAATGCCTCGATGACCCGGCTTTCCGCACCGTCAATGGTTGAGCAACCTGTAGCGATTTGTGGATAAAAATTGTAAAAATTACCCGTTTAGGTTTAAATCTCCCTCAACACCCGCGATTTGGGTTTTCAGTCTCCAGATTTCTGGCTACAGACTGGAAGTCGCGGGTGATCAACAAACGACACTCACCAAAGTGAGAGAGGATTCGTAATGAAACAAAAAACGACTGCTGTTCTGTCGGCGGCTGCGCTGGTCCTAGGCTTCGCAGGCACCACGCAGGCGGGCACCCTTGAAGATGTTCAGAGTCAAGGCGTCCTTCGCTGCGTCGTCAGCACCGGTATTGCCGGTTTTGCCCAACCTGATGCCAGTGGCGTCTGGAAAGGCTTCGACATTGACTTCTGCCGGGCAACTGCTGCTGCAGTGCTGGGCGATGCCAATAAAATTGAGGCAGTAACCTCAACAGGTAAAACCCGTTTCACTAAGCTTAACGCAGGTGAAGGCGACGTGCTTTGGAGAAACACCACCATCACATTCTCCCGTGACGTGGGCGTAAAACTACGCTTTCATGGTGTGAACTACTATGATGGTCAGGGCTTTATGGTCAAAAAGAGTCTGGGCGTAAACAGCGCATCGGAACTTGACGGCGCTTCAGTGTGCATCCAAACGGGTACCACCACTGAATTGAATCTCGCGGACTACTTCTCGTCCAACGGCATGAAGTATGAGCCTGTCACGATTGAAACCAACGACGAGGCGCGTCAGAACTATGAAAGCGGCCGTTGCGACGTCTACACCACGGATGCATCTGGGCTGGCTTCAACCCGCTCTGCACTGCCAAATCCTGGTGACCACATGGTTCTTCCAGAGATCATCTCCAAAGAGCCTTTGGGCCCCGCAACTCGCCACGGCGACGACCAATGGTCAGACATTGTGACCTGGGTGCTAAACGCAACGATTACGGCTGAAGAACTCGGCGTCACCATGGCTAACGTTGACCAGATGAAAAGCTCCAACAACCCTGAAGTACTGCGACTTCTCGGAGTTGACGGTAGCCAAGGCCAGGAACTCGGCCTGTCGAATGACTGGGCTTACCAGATCATCAAACAGGTTGGTAACTATGGCGAGATTTTCGAGCGCAACATTGGTGTCGACACTCCGCTTGGCATCGCGCGTGGTCTTAACGCGCTGTGGACAGAAGGTGGCTTGATTTACTCACCGCCGTTCCGCTAGTCGACTGGTTGTTTTTGTAACTGCAGTAACTTCACCAGGGATCCATTAGGGTCCCTGGTGTACCGCAGGTTTAAGTCTGCGGTTAAACCCGCCGAAGACAGAATTTATAAATGGCATCATCCAACGCCCCTTCGAACGTACTTTCACTACTCTGGCGCAATAAAGAGTCCAGAGGGGTGATTATTCAGATTATTACCATGGTCATTGTTTTCGGCCTGCTGGCAGTCATTGCCCGCAATGTCGTCATCAATCTCGAGGCGGTCGGTAAGGAATTTAGCTTTGACTTTTTGTTTTGGCCCGCTGGCTACGACATTGGTTTCTCTCCATTTATCGAGTACACCAATAAATCGACACACTTTATGTCCGGAGTGGTCGGCCTTCTAAATACCCTTCTGATCGCTTTTTGGGGTTGTATCCTGGCGACGATCCTGGGGTTCATCATTGGCATCATGCGCTTATCAAGCAATTGGCTTGTAAGCCGGGTGTCTTATATTTTTGTAGAATTCGTTCGAAACGTTCCTGTTCTTATTCATATCCTGGCGATTTATGCGATCGTCGTCACGATTTTACCCTCGACCAAGCAAGCGATCAGTCTTGGCGGCGATCTGTTTTTTCTATCGAATCGAGGGTTTTATATCCCCGCGCCTATTTTTGAATCAGGTGCCGGTTGGGTTGGCATCGTGCTGCTGATCAGCATTGGCCTCGTTATCGCTTTCAAACGCTGGGCAAAACGAATTCAGGATAATACCGGAACGATTTACCCTGTTTTTTGGATCTCGCTCGCAATCCTGACCGTGCTGCCCTCTTTGGCGCTTGTCGCCATGGGTACACCTATTTCCTGGGATATTCCGGCCCTCAAAGGCTTTAATTTCCAGGGCGGAATGGCGGTAAAACCTGAATTTATTGCGCTTTGGCTAGGCCTGTCCTACTACACAGCCGCTTTTATTGCAGAGATCGTGCGAGCTGGAATTCTTGCCGTCAGCGATGGGCAAACTGAGGCTGCGCACGCGCTCGGCGTCCGCCCGAATCGAACGTTGCAACTCATTATTGTCCCTCAGGCGCTTCGAATCATCGTGCCGCCCTTATGCAGTCAGTATCTTAACCTGACGAAAAACTCGTCCTTGGCAATCGCCATTGGATATATGGACATAACCGCAACGTTGGGCGGTATTAGCCTGATGCAAACCGGAAAAGAAATGGAGACGATGTTAATCGTAATGGGCATCTATCTTATTATTTCACTACTGATCTCAAGCTTCATGAACTGGTTTAACAGTCGCATCAAACTGACCGAGCGCTAGGTCGATATCATGACAAAAAGTTTTAATCCACAAAGCTATGAGCCCGGTACACACCCGGATCTCCCGCCACCGGCCATTACGACGGGCTTAATCGGCTGGATAAAGACAAACCTATTTTCATCACCACTTAATACCGCGCTGACCCTGATTTCAATCTGGTTTTTATGGCAAATCTTACCCTCGTCGTTCCATTGGCTGTTTACCGGCGCAGTCTGGTCCGCCGTTGACCGAAAGGAATGCTGGGCGATGATGGACGCGCCACGAGACGGTGCATGTTGGGCCTTTATTCGAGGGAGTCTGGAGTTATTTCTTTACGGCTGGTACCCGGAGCCGGAACGGTGGCGGGTCAACATTACATTTTTCCTTTTTGGGGCAGCGGTCTTCGGCGCGTTACGGGAAAATATTCCCGGCAAAAAGTACTGGTTAATGTTTGCGGCTGTCTTCCCCTTTCTTGCGGCCTGGCTTCTGTTCGGCGGGTTTGGTCTTGAGCCTGTCGCGACAAGCAAGCTTGGCGGCATACTCCTGACGCTGGTTGTCGCCGTCACTGGCATTTCTTTTTCTCTTCCGTTAGGAATCGCGCTCGCGCTTGGTCGTCGTTCACGCTTACCCGTGCTGCGAGCGATCTGTGTAATATTCATCGAGTTTATTCGCGGAGTGCCACTCATTACACTCCTTTTTGTTGCATCAACAATGTTGACCTATTTTTTGCCGCCAGGATCTTCCTTTGATCTTTTGATACGGGTCTTAATTATGGTGACGCTGTTCGCAGCCGCCTATATCGCAGAAGTGGTCCGTGGCGGACTTCAAGGCTTGGCATCAGGACAGTATGAGGCAGCGGACGCCCTCGGTCTGACTTACTGGCAATCCCATCGTCTCATCATTTTGCCGCAGGCTTTGAAGATTTCAATCCCGGGGATCGTGAATACCTTTATCGGCTCCTACAAGGACTCGGTCCTTGTCCTCATTATTGGAATGATGGATATATTGGGACTCGGCAGGGCTCGTTTGAATGACCCAGATTGGCTGGGACTCGCCCCGGAGCTTTACATCTTTATCTCTCTATTTTTCTTTGTGAGTTGCTTCGCGATGTCGCGCTACTCGTTGAGCCTAGAAAAGAAACTCGAAACCGGCCATCAATCCTAAGAGACCATGACAACGGATCATTAATATGAATCAGGACTCAAAAAACGCTTCAAAAAGCGAAGACTCAATCATCTCAATCTGCGGGATGCATAAGTGGTTTGGCGATTTTCATGTTCTCAAAAATATTAATCTCGAAGTCAGTCGCGGCGAACGTATTGTGATCTGCGGACCATCCGGCTCGGGCAAGTCGACACTAATTCGCTGCATTAATCACCTCGAAGAACATCAACAGGGCGATATTGTTGTCGAAGGCACCGAACTGACAGAAGACCTGAAAAACATCGATACCATTCGTTCTGAAGTCGGAATGGTGTTTCAACAATTCAACCTCTTTCCACATCTCACCGTTCTGGAGAATGTGATGCTCGCACCTGTCTGGGTCCGAAAATTACCGCGCGCCGAAGCCGAAGAGCAGGCAATGAGTTATCTCGAACGAGTCAAAATTCCCGAGCAGGTAAGTAAATACCCAGGTCAACTTTCCGGCGGCCAGCAGCAGCGGGTCGCAATCGCACGATCGCTTTGCATGAATCCGCGTATCATGCTGTTTGATGAGCCGACTTCTGCTCTCGATCCTGAGATGATTAAAGAAGTGTTGGATGTCATGATCGAGCTGGCCGAAAGCGGCATGACGATGCTCGTGGTCACCCATGAGATGGGTTTCGCAACTGCGGTTGCTCACCGCGTGATTTTTATGGACGGTGGCGAAATTATCGAAGAGCAGCCACCTAAAGAATTTTTCGAGAATCCCCAGCACGACAGGACAAAGCTATTTCTCAGTCAAATCCTACACCACTAAATTGATGTGACTAGGCTTGGTTTGACCTAGCGATTTTTTCAGTCACACACCCGTCAAGGCGCTGATGGAGCGGGCTGTTGCGGGGAAAATGAGCGAGCAAGAACTCCATTTGATCAGCGAGAATCGTTCGACCGGACAGAAATATATACTCAGCATGAGTCGGCACAAAAGGTACTGCGACTAATTCCATCCCCGCTTCCTCGGGCATTCGATTTCCCTTGTGGTGGTTACAACGCTTGCAGGACGTGACCACGTTTTGCCATATATCCCGACCACCTCGACTCAACGGCGCGACGTGATCTCGCGACAGGCTCTCAGGTTTAAAAGGCTGCCCACAATAGAGACACAGATTACCGTCACGTCGAAATAAAGTGGCATTATTCAACGGCGGCGCATAATTGGGAAGCCGTTTGAGGTGCGAGCGTGACCGCCCCGCCGTACAAATAATAGAGTGAACTTCGATACGGCTCTGATGACCTGAGAGAGCATTAATACCGCCATTGACCGTATACAGGGTCGTACCCATTGGATAAAGCACCTGTCCAAGGCAATTCAACTTTACGGCTTCCTCAAAACCAATCCACTCGAGTGGCATACCGCCTATATCGGTTCTTAACACTCTCAGGCTTAGATCGATCATCGTTCCTCCATCAAATATCAAGCCTTAATGTGCTTTAAAAAATCAGATGAATCAATAGCTAGCGTTAAACCGAATCATCAGCCCATTGACCCTTCCGCAACCGTGCAACAGGGGCCTCATCAATTGGCAGGTGGACAATAGCGGCTAATAGACCCATCACCACGCCCATCTGCCACATAAGATCATACGAGCCTGTCAAATCATGCAAATAGCCTCCGAGCCATACTCCGATAAAACTGCCAAGCTGGTGACTTAAAAACACAAATCCAAAAAGAGTCGCCATGTAACGAATCCCAAAAACTTGTGCAACAATTCCGGCCGTTAACGGGACGGTCGAAAGCCAGAGAAGTCCCATCGTGCCTGCGAAGATATAGATCACCAGGGCTGTTTTTGGAATGAGCAGAAAAATAAAAAGCACCAGCGCCCTTAATCCATAAATACCACTGAGTCCGATTTTCTTGCTAAAACGTTGACCATAGATTCCTGATAGGACTGACCCCAGAATATTAAATATTCCAATCAAAGAAATCGCGATTGCGCCTACCATTGGGGCCAGTGAAAGATCGGTTACATAGATTGGCAAATGAACGGTAATGAAGGCCACATGGAAACCACAAACAAAAAACCCTGCAGTCAAAAGCAAAAATCCACGATGTCCAAACGCCTCCTTGATAGCTCCAAAACTGCTTGAATGCACAACATTTTCCTCTCGAACCCTCGGATCACTCGGCAACAAAAAGGCGAGTGGCAAGATGGCACAAACTGTTAATGCGGAGAGTGCAAGTGAGAAACTCCAACCGTAGCTTTCAATCACCGCTTGCGTGATGGGTGAATAGAGCACCTGACCCACTGACCCGGCAGCTGTCCCAAGACCAAAAACCAATGAACGGCGCTCTATCCCGACCACGCGAACCATTGCTGCCGTTGCCAGAGAAAATGCAGTGAAAGCCACCCCGGTACCGACCAAAACCCCGCCGGCTAAATGCAGTGCGCCAGCGCTATCGGCCATTGTGACCCCAAAGGTGCCGAGCGCATACACGATCGCTCCAAGACCAATTACGACGACTGGACCGAATCGGTCAGCAAGCATTCCTGATAGCGGTAAACACAAGCCCCAGAAAAGATTCTGCAACGCCATCGCAAAAGCGAAAGTCTCCCGAGACCAACCCATCTGTTCGGTAATTGGCCCCATATAGAGCCCATAGCTTGACCGGGCTCCGAACCCGATAAGGGAAATCAGGCATCCTCCTACCAAAACAACGAGGGGCGTCTGCCATGACGTTGCCGAGAGACGGAAATCCATTGAGGGCATTTAATTTAACTCCATATTGCAGTACTTAGTTAAGGGGAAATCAAGTAACTGCATCGCCTTGATCTTTCAAAGATATAATCATCAGAATATATCTGACATTGTAATTTTAATGGAAACATTCCCGATCGATTACCCTAGAGTTCTTGAGGCATTTGAGTTTTTACAAGACTGGGATACTCGCTATCACTTTATTACCGAGCTCGGCGAAAAACTCCCGCCCTATCCTGACGATGAAAGACTCGAGGTCTATCTGGTGCCTGAATGCATGAGTACCGTGTATATCCGCGCACTCCGTGGAGAGGATAGTAAATATTCTTTTCGGGGCGACTGTGACACTTCAACGGTTAAAGGCGTCGTTGCGATTTTAATGGCCATGTTTAACGACAAATCAGCGAGCGATATCGCCGATTTTGATGCAGACAACGAATTTGAAAAACTGGGTCTATTCGAGCATCTAAGCCCCTCTCGCCATGTCGGTGTCTATGCCATGGTTCAGAGAGTGAAGCGTCAAGTCGCTGCAATCGAGACGTCCTATGGAAAAAGCGCCTAATGCAACGCGAACCAACCTAATTTCAATTAATAGATTCGATGGTGGGTAGCTCGCCCCGTTTTCTTTTCTGGATTAATTCATCTAACCAGTCGGGATCCATTTCCGGCACTGAAGACAGCAATAGCTCGGTATAGTCTTTGTGAGGCGGTTGGAGGATATCTTCCTTTTTACCTTGTTCAACGATCTTCCCCTGATACATAACAACGATGTTATCCGCGATCGCTTTCACTGTTGCTAAGTCATGGGTAATAAATAGATAAGAGACGTTTAGATTATTCTGAAGATTCTGCAATAGCTCAAGAATGCCCTCAGCAACGAGTTGGTCAAGCGCCGAAGTCACTTCATCACAGATGATCAATTCAGGGTTTGCGGCGAGCGCGCGTGCAATACAGACCCGTTGTTTCTCACCACCCGATAACTGGCCCGGCAGGCGATCGCCGAAGTCCGCTGGCAATTCAATCTGCTCAAGCAACTCCCCGACACGAGCCCTCTTTGATACTCCTTTCAACCCAAGATAAAACTCTAACGGCCGGCCAATTATCTCTGATATTTTTTGACGCGGATTCAGCGCAACATCTGGCATCTGATAAATCATCTGAATCGCGCGAAGCTGTTCTTTGTCTCGACCGGCTAACATCTTCGGTAACTCTTGGTCTTCGAATTTTATGGTGCCGGATTGAGGCGGCAACAGACCAGTAATTACTCTCGCCAACGTGCTTTTCCCGCTTCCCGACTCACCTACCACCGCAACCGTCTTACCTTTCGGGATTTCCAGGCTAATATCGATCAGCACATCTTGGTCTGTTCGTGGATAACGGGCAAAAATATTTTTAATCTCAAGCACATGGGAATTTTCAGTTGCTTGTTTTTTATCTTCCCGAAGCGATCTCACTGCAAGTAGTTTTCGGGTGTACTCCTCTTGAGGGCTATCGAGCAACGTACGCGCATCCCCTTCCTCTACTAACTCACCATGTCGCAAAACCATGATTCGATCTGCAACCTGCGCGACAACCGCAAGATCATGGGTAATATAGATGGCCGATACGCCTCTTGCCCTAACAGCTTCCTTGATTGTTGACAGGACTTCAATTTGGGTCGTGACATCGAGCGCCGTAGTGGGCTCATCAAAGATGATCAGCCGCGGATCGCATCCCATTGCCATTGCTGTCATCGCCCGTTGTAACTGACCACCAGAGACCTGATGAGGAAATCGGCGTCCAATTTTCTCTGGCTCAGGCAGATCCAGTTGCCCATAAAGATCAACCCCACGACGTTCGGCCTCCTCCTGCCGCATCTTTCCATGTTGAACCGGGGCTTCTGAGAATTGATGAATCAAGCGGTGAGCCGGATTAAAGGAAGCCGCGGCACTCTGCGCAACATAGGCGACAGTATCGCCCCTAATTTGTCGAAGACGCGAAGTCCGCGCGCCGACTAATTCCTCTCCTTCGAGAGAAATTGAGCCTGAAACGATTCGACATCCTGGCTTGGTGTAACCCATCGCGGCCAGGCCAAATGTGGATTTTCCAGCCCCGGACTCGCCAATCAACCCTATAATCTCGCCCTTGAGCAGGCTCATGCTCAGACTTTTAACAATTGGCGTCCAGACACCGTCAACTTCGGCCTCTATCACCAGGTCCTTCATACTGAGCAAAATTTCACTCATGGTTAAATAGTCGCTCCTGTCTTTTTGTTAATAACGATTAAAATTTAAAGAGTTTTTTATAAAAATTACTTTATTAGATATAAGATTACATCATTTATATCGATCCAGAAACCTCCATTGATTATGAAGTCCTACTTGCCCGACTTGCTCAGCGATCTAGCGACGGTATGTCGCGAATCTCACCAAGACCCCTTCATCTCGCTCTCGAAACAAATCGACGAGGTGCCACGAACTCGCCTTCCCAACCCGTCAAATGAGACCCTGACAAGTCGAAAGTCTCTTGACACAGCGATCTCGGGCATTCCGCCGAATCTATCACTTCGAGTGGCAGGCTCAAACGCAGCCCAACAATCACCCTGGTCAGAGGCGAGTCGCGGAGTTCCTGAATTCTTTTCCGGGGGCTATGCTTATTCGATCCTAGTCGATGAGCACGGAACATGTGGTCCTGAGCCTATTCGCGTAGGCCTTCTACTTCAGCAAGACCATGTTGCGTACCCCGGTCATGCTCATGACGCCGAAGAGTTTTATTTCATTCTCAGCGGAACCGCAACATGGCGCGTGGACGATCAACATTTTCAAGCCGGGCCGGGCGACCTCATCCATCACGCCTCGGCAGCTATTCATGAGATGAATACCGCGGATGAACCGCTTTTAGCAATCTGGGCGTGGCGAGGAAATCTAGGAGGTCGATTCTGGTACGAGAGTAATCCGAGTATCGATTGCCCCTTATCCTAGATGCTTCTATCCAAAATAAAAGTCATCCCTAAAAAAACAACAACTGAAGTCAGGTCGGAAGCAAGTCAGCCGCCCGTCAGCGGTGCCATCACTACCATCTCGTTACCCTCCGACAGCCTTGTGTCGCTCCTTTTTGCTCTCGACACCGCCTGACCATCAATAGACACCAACCCCACCTGTTCAATTGGGATACCGAGTAAATCGATTGCATCAGCAATACTGGCGCCCTCAGGCACGTCGAGCGCATCAACCGAGCAAAAATCAATCAAGTGGCCCGTTACTCTTATCCCAATTCGCACGGCGATTAACCGAGACCAAGTCGACCCAGCGTGTCATCGGTCGGCACACCTTCTTCAGACCAACCGCGAAGGTCATAGTACTCCGGCAACATTTTATCGAGCTCATTGACCTTTCCTTTGGCCGTGCCACTGGGCGCCGGATCCTTGAGTAAGCGCTCAGGCAACGTGTCATCTGCTTTCGTCAGGCCGGCGGCAAGATTGAACAGTCGCTCTAGATTCCAAATACGTTCCCCAGATTTCATTAAACGCTCGGCAGTCCAATCGCCCTCGCTGTCGGCGTCTAACTGGGCCGCAAATTCTGGCGCGCCCCAAGCCCCCATGGTAAACATGCAAAGCCCGCTGGAATCGACTGCTGCCGTCCAGTCTTGAGACGTTTTGCACGGATCCGCCTTACCGTCGCCCGTCTGGTCATCCATATCGGCCTCAAACGTATCGTGCTTGAGATGGCAGGCGCCCCGGTTGCCCGTCGCGTATCCCAGCCCCATCCCTTGTAACGCTCGGGAATCATATCCGGCAAACTCCTGACCTTTGACCGTCATCGACAATTCGGGGTGTCCGTATTTCTCACACATTAGCCTCGAACCCAACCCAAGCATCACCCCAAAGCCTTCTTGTTTACCTGTCTTTTCAGCCATCACTGTCAGCGCTTCCGCATTACCGAAGTTCAAAGACACACCATCAGTATCCTCGGTGGTAATCACACCCATTTCGAAAAGCTCCATTGCCGCCGCGAGCGTTACCCCAAAAGAGATCGGATCAATTCCATGTTCGTTCATAAGATAGCCGGCGAACGTACAGGCATCTATATCGTCCACCCCGATGACAGGGCCGAACGCAAACGCGGTCTCGTATTCAAGACCGCCTGACGCGTGCCAATATTCTTTCCGGTTTTGAATAGTAAAGTGATCTTGACGGATATGGGCAATGCGGCCGCAGGCAATCGTACATCCAAAGCAGGCTTTATTCGTCAATAAATTGGTGTGGCCGGTGTCGTCGGTTTTCATCATCGCTTTTGCGTCGACTTTGTCCGCCCCTTCAAACTGAACTTCTTGGAAATTTCGAGTGGGTAATCCACCAAACTCCTGCATGGTGTCCATCATCGCGTTCGTACCGTATTTGGTTAATCCTCCGGTGTGCTCAGCCAGAAGATTTTTCATTTCTTGAGTCACGGTCATGAAACGCTTTGGATCTTTTACTTTTACGCCACCCGTGCCGCGTACCGCCACGGCCTTGAGATTTTTTGAACCCATAACCGTTCCAACGCCCGAACGGCCTGCCGCACGGTGGAGATCGTTCACCACCGATGCGTAGCGTGCACCTCTTTCACCCGCAATCCCAATCGTCGCAATCTTGAGCATCGGATTGTGATGCTGCTTCTTAATCCACTCATCTGTTTCCCAGACAGTCTTGCCCCAAATCTTCTCAGCGGGTGCGAGACTGATTTCATCTCCCTCAATAAGCAAATAAACGGGCTTTTCTGACCGACCTTCCACGAGCAATAAGTCAAAACCGGCATATTTAAGTTCTGCGCCAAACTTGCCACCGCTATTCGAGCAAGCAATTGCGCCTGTCAACGGACTCTTGGTGATCACGGCATATCGTCCACTTGTCGAGGCATTGGTACCGGTTAATGGGCCGGTTGCGAAAATTAAGACATTGTCGGGCGCCATAGCATCTGCTTTGGGATCCATATTCTCCCAAAGATACTTTGTACCCAATCCGCGCTCGCCAATGTAATCCCTTGCCCATTCCATATTGAGCGCCTCTGGCGTAATCTCGTGTGTATTGAGGTTAACGCGCAAAATTTTTCCCTGCCAGCTCATGACACTGCCTCGTGATGTGATTGTTTCGCAGCCGACGCCATCCGCCCTACGCCGGAAGCACCAGCGTCAACGTACGTAATAGCATCCGTCGGGCACGCCGCCACGCATTGAGGGTCTCCTCCGCAAAGATCGCATTTATCGACCTTTCCACTAAACGGATTAAACTCAATCGTCCCAAAAGGGCACGCCGAAACACAGGCTTTGCAGCCCACACAAGCCTGGGCACTAACCAGTTTTGCACCTAAGTCACTATCAATGGATATCGCGTTTGTTGGGCATGCTTTCATACACCATGCTTCAACGCATTGTGTACAGGTATAAGGCACTGATGTACGACCGTGCTCGAACTCGAACACCCGAATCCGAGAGCGGGCTGGAATAAACTCGCCTTCATGCTCAAAACTGCAAGCCATCTCACACTGCAGACATCCCGTGCACAGACTTGGCTCCATATGAAGCGATCGTTGCATATCACGACTCCTTTGAAAAATTTCCCATTCGTTCTGTGGCCCAATTTACCAAAAAAAGATACCTAAGTGACACTATCTTTACAAACCTCCGCTCTATAATTACTACTTCTCCACTATGGAAATTAAAAGTGTATCCTGGCTTGGAACTGATACTACTCAAAAATGAGCGAACTAAACGATAAATTACGGCCACTTTTGGACGACCGCGGTCTTCTCACTGATACCGCTGATATTGAGCCGTACTTGCTCGAGTGGCGGAAGAAATATCACGGAAAATCGTCAGTTGTTGCAAGACCAAAATCAGTTCAGGAAGTGAAATCAATAGTAGACGTGTGCATCGAGGAGCGTATTTCGATTGTGCCGCAAGGTGGCAACACCGGTTTATGTGGTGGGGCGGTATCTGAATCTGGCCAACTTGTTCTGAGTCTGGAAAGGCTCAATCAGATTCGGGAAATCGATAGTGCAAATAACACGATCACGGTCGAAGCCGGATGCATCTTGGCCAATATCCAGAATGCTGCCCAGGAGGCGAGACGGTTCTTTCCAGTCAGTCTTGCCTCAGAGGGGAGTTGTCAAATTGGAGGAAACCTTGCCACAAATGCCGGAGGGATCAATGTTCTTCGATATGGAAACACTCGCGAACAAGTTCTCGGGCTGGAAGCAATACTGCCAAACGGAGGACTTTTCTCGGATCTTGCGGGCTTGCGGAAAGACAACACGGGCTATGATCTGAAGCAATTACTCATAGGGTCAGAGGGCACCTTAGGGATCATAACCGCGGCCACTTTAAAACTTTATCCATATCCTGATCACAGCGTCACTGCATTTGTCGCATTGAAAGATCTTGAGGCCAGTATTTCTTTTCTAGGCCTTGCCACCGAACTTAGTGGTGGCACCCTGTGTAGTTTTGAACTGATTCCGCATATTGGGCTCACATTTGCCTGCCGTCACGTCTCAACGTGTGAACCTCCTCTATCCTCAGAGCATGATTGGTACGTTTTACTCTCCCTGCAGGCAAGCGGGTCCACCATCGATCTTGACGAAACTCTTGAGACTCTGCTCCAAAGCGCGCTTGAGGCCAACCTCATTTCTGATGCCGTTCTAGGGACCAATGAGACACAAGCCGCACGGCTTTGGAAAATTCGGGAAGGCATTGTGGAGGGACAGTTATTCGAAGGGGGCAGTATCAAACACGATATTTCAATACCTGTTTCAAAAGTGCCACGTTTCATTACTGAAGCATCAGAAGCAGTTGGTCAACGTATACCCGGAATCAGACCTTGTCCTTTCGGCCACGTGGGGGATGGAAATATTCATTTCAATCTCTCCCAACCAGTGTCGATGACCAAGGATGAGTTTCTTTCAAGATGGGAGGAGATCAATAAATTGGTTCACGATATCGTTGATAGCATGGGCGGCTCCTTCAGTGCTGAGCATGGTATTGGCATCCTCAAACTTAACGATATGCACCGCTATAAGAATAACGTGGCACTCAGCACCATGCGCGTGATCAAAAAAGCGCTTGATCCTGAAAATCTTTTTAATCCGGGAAAAGTCCTGCCTCACTCCTAAATGCCTATTCTCGTTCAACCGATACCGCCCGACCGTTTTCCTAAAGACGGAGCTGATGTTGTCATCGTGGGTGGTGGAATTATTGGCGTCAGCGCCGCCTTGACATTAGCCGAGCGAGGAATATCTGTCGTGTTACTGGAGAAAGGGGAAGTCGCCGCCGAACAATCTTCAAGAAATTGGGGCTGGTGTCGACAGCAAGGCCGGGATCCCCGTGAATTACCATTGATCACCGAATCCTTAAAACGCTGGCGACTGATGGACAAGCGCATTAATGGTCGGACGGGATTTAATCAATGCGGCACTTTGTACCTTGCTGACTCGGAAAAATCATTGGAGAAGCAGAGCCAATGGCTGGAATTTGCCGAGCCTTTTTCAATCGGTGCAAGAGTTATTCGAACCAAAGCGATCGAAGCCCTGCTTCCCGGTTGCTCAAGAAAATGGGAAGGCGCGCTGTACTGCGAGAGTGATGGTCGGGCAGAACCCTTTATGGCTGTACCCGAAATGGCAAAAGCCGCCCAGGCGGCCGGTGCCACAATAATGACACAAACAGCAGTTTACGGCCTTGAAACCGAAGGCGGAAACATTTCGGGTGTGGTCACCGAAAAAGGAACGATTCGAACATCTTCCGTCTTAATTGCAGCAGGCGCGTGGTCCCGACTCTTTTGCCGAGCGCACGACTTGCTTCTCCCCCAGCTTAAAGTGCGCTCTTCCGTTCTAAGAACGGGTCCGTTTAGCAATGGGCCGACTACATCAATCAGCGCACCCGAATACTCGATTCGCTTTCGGGCAGATGGTGGCTATACCGTTGCACTTGGCGCAAAAAGCAAAATTTATTTTGATCTAACGCCGGACGCGTTTCGCTTGTTACCGCAATTTCGGAAGCTTGCGTGGATGATGCGCGCCCACATTTCTATGCGCCTGGGTGATCGCTTCGGTGTCGAATGGCAAGAAAATCGCCAAAATCTTTTGAACGTGTTGAGGGTAAATCGGGTTCTCGATCCAAAACCGCTGACCGCACCATTAAATAAAGCCCGTCATGCGCTTATTCGAGACTTTCCCGGACTCACTAACACCCCCATCGAGGAACAGTGGGCGGGCATGATAGACGTTACACCAGACGCTGTACCCGTTATTTCAGGGGTCGACGACTACCCAGGACTCTTTATTGCAACTGGTTTTTCAGGTCACGGCTTCGGGATCGGGCCCGCTGCCGGTGAATTGGCATCTGACCTCATTACAAATCAACAACCGCTTGTCGACCCCACCCCGTTTCGGTTTTCAAGGTTCAGTGACGGTTCAGAAATCGATCCCATTGTCGGAATCTAAACGACACCCTCACTCCCTGAAGCGATTAACCTCTTCGCCCCGAAACCTGGCAACCCTGTTCATTGGCGGAAGAGATTCGTCATAAAAGAAATTCGGCAGATCATCATCATCATCTGTAAAGCCCGCCTGACGGTTGAATTCATGCTCAAGGCGTAATGTTTCAATACCGATTTCGTCATAAAAAGATTTAGGGAAATCTGTACCAAGCGCATTGTTCATTGCCTCGATAATAAAGTCGGCGTTTGTATCAGTAACGACCCGGCCAAAGATGCATATCCCCAACGAATCCGAAGCCGCCATTACACGTTGCGCTTCAAAACTCGCCGCAACAATTTGAGAAGCATCCATTTCGCGGCAATCAAGCTTAGGAAGATTGCCGGCGGTATGATCAGCGCCTTGTGCCGTCATCATCATTGTGATGCCGGTGCCCTCAACGACGCGGGGATCATAGGCGCTGATCGCCTGCTGCTTGATCACCGGAATCCGAGCGGCACCATAATGTTTTCCGACACGGGCTGTCCCCTGCGCCCAAATCTTGCCCTGTTCGGTTCCCTTTTTGATCTCGTCAAGTACATCCAGCATAAACTGAACATCTCCAAATTGCCCCTCTCCAACATCCATCAGAACCGCAATCATCGCGCCGGCCTCTATCGTGTCGATTCCTAGATCATTGGCCGCAAAGTTAACATGGGCCAGCTCGTCCGGATCTGTTAAGCCACAGTTAGTGCCCATCAGGCCAATCGTTTCGTATTCCACTGGAGACACAATTTCTTTGCCATCCTTATCGACGTAAACGTTACTGCATTCGATCGTGCATCCTGGCATGCATGCGTGGGCAGTTTCGCCGCCTCGCTCCAGATTCTGCTCACGAATAAACTCACCACCCATACGCATGACTTCGTTCTCGGGATCCACTAACTGTCCGGAAGAAAAATTCTTAACCGGAAGTCCACCAAGATAATTCTGGGTATCAGCCATCATCGCTGTCCCATAAGTTTTCATGTTTTGTGCAACCTCATCCTCTTTAAGCAACGCGTTGTAATGCTTAACGGCTCCAATGACTTTTTTCCGGTCATGTAGCTTGGGCATCTTATGAAGATCCACAACAATCGCCTTCACTCTCTTTACGCCCATCACGGCACCTACACCGCCCCGAGCTGCAAGCCTTGACGGCCTAAGATCAGTATCGCTAAATGATATTCCCGCGAGCAGCCCACCGTACTCCCCAACGGGGCCACATAGCGCAAGACTGACTTTTTTTCCAAATCGCTCATGCAATTTAGCCGCACATTCGAAGTTGGATAACCCGAGCAGGTCATCAGCGGAGGAGAAGGTGACCTCGCCCTCAACCGTAATTCGCATTAATGTCCACTCTTTACAAGCGCCATTTAGGGTCATGCCGGCAACCGACAGCTGTCCCAACGCAAATCCAAAACTACCCCCTGCGTTCGCTTCTTTAATTCCGCCCGTCAACGGGCTACGACAGCCGACGCTGATCCGATTCGCATTAGAGAAATTAGTGCCCGCAAACGGGCCAACCGAAAAAATGAGAGGATTTTCGTCCGAGAGAGGGTCCACTTGAGCAGCACCACAGGCAACCAGTTTTTCAGCAATAAGGTAACGGCCCGCTTTAGCAACTTGCTCGCCCGACAGCGTCTCTCTCCGCACTTTCTGTTCGGCGAGGTCAATATGTAAATAATCTCTCATTTTTTCTCCTGAATTTTCCTGAGGCTAGCGTTTGAGCGCACGCCATACTAAAGGCACGGTAACCACGGCTAAAACGACCTTGAAGGCCTCAGCCAATAAAAATGGCGTGAATCCCAAGGTAATTGCTTTTGAGAATCCAACAACGCCTGACAACCAGCCGACACCTAGTGAAAAAATTATAAATTCACCAATTAACATGACGCCCATAACGCTTAACGCGGTTTGCCCCCAGCCCTTGCTCACCAAGAATCCGACCACCGACATTGCGATTACAAAACCAAACAAATAGCCACCCGTTGGTCCGAGCAAGTACGCTACTCCAGCTCCAGTTGCGAACACGGGCAATCCCAATGCACCCTCAAGCAGATAGAGCGCGCCAGTGAAAAATCCCAGTTTAGGGCCATACGCGATTGCGAGAACAAGTACGACGAAGGTCTGCATAGTCATTGGGACGGGCCAAAACGGGACCTGGACCTTGGCCGATATGGCGAGCAAACACGTACCCGCTAGCGCCAGCACTATTTGCGCGGTTCTTGAATTACGACTAACGGGCCAGAGTTCTGAGACGATGGAGGCTTGCATAGGTCATCCTCATATAGCTTGGTTGGTATCAATTAGATCGCAATATCGAGTTGGAGATGATCACCAGTGTGAAATGCGGCCTGTATTGTCTGATGACTTGGGTAATCTGTCAAAGCGAGGTTAGATTTTTCATCTTAAGCGCTAGTTCGGCAAACGTTATCCCAACGTGTCGATGTACTGTCCCCGAAAATCCAAGCCGACTTGTTCAGAAAAAGCGTCACTCAGCGATCGGGTGATTGGGCCTGGGATATTTTGCTGAACCTGATTTAGAGGGACACCATCATAAGAGCGGACCGGGCAAATACAAAAACTAGTTGACGTAATAAACGCTTCGTCGGCCTCTTTGGCCTCATCCGGCAAGATATCCCGTTCCTCAATTTTGATTCCGAGTCTCTCGGCCTGCTCAATAACGACTTCGCGACTGATACCGGGCAGGACAAAATCGACTCTAGGGGTCGACAAGACACCGTCTCTGACGATAAAGATATTACTCCCGATTCCCTCGGATAAAAAGCCGCGAGTATCCAGCAACACGGCCCAAGCATGGCCAGATCGCTCTCGGACTTCGAGATCCGCCAAAACAAGGTTTAAATAATTATGACTTTTGATATTCGGGTCAAGACATTCCGGCGGCACCCTTCTGGTATCAGGCGTGAAAATATCCAGTCCATCGCGAATCATGGGTGCCCGAGCTTTTAACGGTAGCGGAGTGCATTCAATAATCACAGTCGGACTTGAGCTCCGCCAGAGCTCGCCCCCGACAATATTGAGCCCACGCGTAACCCTCTGCATAATCCAGTAATCGTCCCCGGGCTGGAGAAGGTCACGGTTCATCGCGAGCACCTCATGAGTAATCTCAATCATCTTGGACTGTGGCAGGCCCGGGTCGATTTTCGCTTTATCAAGAGACTTAAATAAGCGGTTGATGTGAGCCTCCAGCCGAAAAATGCTTCCATCAAAAGTGCGTTCCGCATCAAACACTGCGTCACCAAGCACAAATCCGCGATCCCTGAAAGAAACGCAGGCCTTGGATTCAGGCAAAAACTCCTCATTGATATAAACCACTCTTTCCATGAACTGCCCCCCTTAAGAGGTTGTTAGAAGTTCTGCAAATAGCGCCTTAATAATCACTCAATAGGCAATCCGAACTCAAAACCACATTCAGTCGCTGCATCGATCAACCATCGGCCGAGATGATCAGCGAAACTTCGACGGACAACGAGATCCACCGCGATCACCTCACACCCACCTTCATCACTAACGCTAATTAAAAGCACATTTGTGTGCGCAAAGACAGTCTGGGCGCACTGCCGAGGCTTAAACGCCCTCGGGTGAAGGTCTAGCGGGCAAGCTGAAGCCAAGACATCCCGCCAAGCGTGACCTCCGATGCGAATAATTGTTTGTCCGCCCGATAACTCGACGACCGCGCTGTGGAACCGCAGAAATTGATTTCGAAACTCTGCCAGAACATCTTGAGCCGTTAAGCCAAGCAACAACCATTCATCGGGGCCCAACCAGCAGACCCGCCATTCTGAATTCTCTGTTACTGAGTTTGGCGCCAGTGGGAGCTCAACCCCCAACAACGAAGACGCGCAGTTCATAAATTGGGAATCATTCGGGTCCCCGCGAAGATTCAAATGGGTCCTAAACGGTATTTCCCGCATTTGAAATTCAATTCCCCCACCGACGCCGGGCGCAGAGATCGGCTGTAACACTTCGATTAATGGAGATTGAGTCACGCTCATTACTGAACTCCTAGCGAGTAAGTCCGAGAATTGCTCTCGCTTCATCGGGGGACGCAATTGTTCTATCATATTCGGCAGCGGCGTCCGCAATTAACCTGACCAACGCTGCGTTATTTTTCGCCAACTCATTCTTATTCAATTTGACATTATCTTCAAAACCTGTTCGCGCGTGTCCACCTAATTCAAGACTCCATTTATTAACTTCGAACTGATTTCGACCAATGCCCATAGCACTCCATGTCGCGTCAGGCGCAAGGGCTACCAGCTCATCAATTAAAAATTCAAGTAACTTCCTTCGAACCGGCATAGCGCCGGGGATACCAAGAACAAACTGGACATGAATCGGCCCTGAAATTACTCCCGACTCAGACATCTTGATCGCGTTGTACAACATCGCCGCATCAAAAACCTCGATTTCGGGCTTTACGTCGTAAATCTTCATTTTGCCCGCGAGCTCGTCAATCAACTGAGGCGGGTTCTCGTAAATCATCCCTGGAAAATTAACAGACCCGGTTGCAAGAGATGCCATATCCGGTTTGAGGTATAACATGCCGCCTCGTTGACTTGCCTCTCGACCACGACCCCCTGTAGAGAACTGAATGATCATGTTCGGGCAGTGTTTTTTAATACCCGCTTGCACTTCAGAAAAAAGATCTGGATCTGAAGAGGAATTCTCCTGGGAGTCACGCACATGAATATGGACAAGAGAAGAGCCTGCCTCAAATGCTTCGTGAGTGGACTCGATCTGCTCGCTTGGGGTAACCGGCAGCGCAGGGTTGTCTTTTTTGCGTGGCTGGGATCCAGTGATGGCCGTGGTCACAATTATGGGCGTGGTCATGATTTGGTCCTTTCATTTTCAGGATCATAAAAAACCGGGTCAACGACAACGGCCGGTACAATATGATCGTCCATCAGTTGCGCAAAGATAGTTGAACCCATTCGAGCCCTACCCCCTTTCACCAACGCTAATGCAATCGAGCGCCCAATACTCGCACTGTAATAACTTGAGGAGACATGACCAATCATCGGAACGGGTCGAGAATTTTGAGGCGAATTAACAAGTTGCGCGCCTTCCGGCAAGACGGTCTTTGGGTCGTCAGTTAGCAGACCGACTAGCTGTTTTCGGTTGGGGCGTATCGTATCGGCGCGAAATAAAGAGCGTTTACCTATGAAGTCCTTGTTTTTCGAAACAATCCAGTCCATCCCAAGATCATTTGGCGTCACCGATCCGTCAGTATCCTGACCCACAATCACATAACCTTTCTCTGCGCGCAGCACGTGCATGGCCTCGGTGCCATAAGGCGTAATATCATACGCTCGCCCCGCATCCATAACCGTTTGCCAAAGTGCCATCCCGTAATTTGCGTCCACGCTAATCTCAAATGCAAGCTCTCCGCTAAAACTGATTCGACTAATTCTCGAAGAGATGTCTCCAATTTTTCCCTCACGCACGCTCATAAAAGGAAATGACTGCGAATCAAGCTCAACATCACATCCCGCAGCTTCAAGCACCGCCCTTGACTGCGGACCGGCCACGCTCATCACCGACCAGTGATCTGTGACCGAGGTCAGGTAAACCTTCAGATCAGGCCACTCAGTTTGCAGCCAACGCTCCATCCAGCCCATCACAGCTGCTGCGCCACCGGTAGTCGTAGTCATTAGATAGTGATTGGACGCGATACACGTGGTTACACCATCATCCATCACCATGCCGTCCTCACCGAGCATAAAGCCGTAACGACACCGACCCGGCAGGAGATTGGTCCAGCCATTTGTATAAATTCTATTTAAAAACTCAGCTGTGTCTGGCCCCTGAATGTCAATCTTTCCGAGAGTGGATGCATCAAGTACTCCAACGCTGGCCCGGGTCGCAAGGCATTCCCGATTAACCGCGTCCAACATCGATTCACCTGGTCTCGGATAGTACCAAGGACGCTTCCATTGACCGACATTCTCAAACAGAGCGCCACGCTTTACGTGCCAGGGATGAATCGCTGTCTTGCGCACGGGATCAAAAAGTTCCGAGCCGAGATTCCTACCCGCAATCGCTCCGAAAGTAACAGGTGTGTAGTTAGGTCGGAATGTGGTTGTACCCACATCTCCCGGCTCTTTATTCAGGGTCTTCGCCAGAATTGCAAGGCCGTTAATATTACCCAGTTTCCCCTGATCAGTACCAAAGCCCAGCGCGGTATAGCGCTTAACATGCTCAATTGATCGATAACCCTCGCGTGCTGCCAGCCGGATATCTGACGCGGTGGTATCATTTTGATAGTCAACAAATTTTTTAGCTCGCGCACCGTCCAGAATATTCGAAGGCACCTCCCATAACGCTTCGATTGGCGCATGCTGTTTGTAATCAGTCGCAGGGATATCAACTCCAATTGCGGAGAACCCACGAACATTAGCCGCCGCAAGCGCACCTTGGATGCCCTCGCGAAAACAATCACCAAGGTCAAAAGTGCCGTTGCACGCTCCTACCGAGCGCTCTTTCTGAACCGAGGCACCCGGTAGAAACGCAGCCACATGGCTGTCGAAAACAGGCTTAGCGCCAGACTGTGAATGCAAGTGAACGACCGGGCTGAGGCCGCCCGATAGCGCGAGAACCTGACAATCGATCATACCTTTATGCGCGGTCAGCTCGCCAGTCGACCTGCACCACGTCGAAAGCTCAACCCTATTGAGGCCTTCGCTACCGGATCGGGCAGATGAAATCACATGGCCCTTGTAAATCGGGATTCCAAGTGCCTCTGCCTCTTTGACAACAGAAGTACCCGGAGACCGGCGAGAGTCCACGATAGCGATCACCTCCATCCCAGCCCAGGCCATATCGATTGCCGCCTGGTACCCCGAATCGTTATTTGTAAAAACCACGCCAGTTTTTCCTGGAGCAACCGCGTAACGGCGAATATACGTTGTAACTGCAGAGGACAACATCACGCCAGGTAAATCATTTCCGTCAAAGACCAGGGGTCGCTCTATCGCCCCCGTGGCCAGGACAACTTCTCCGGCACGAACCCGCCAAAGGCGTTCTCTACTCATCCGCGGGTCACTATCCCCCGAAGCAAGGTGATGAGTGCGCCGCTCATTGATGGTCAAAAAATTATGGTCAAAATAACCTGTGACCGTCGATCGATTCAGCAGCTTTACCTCGGAAAAGGTCCGCAACTCGTCGACCATCTTTTTAACCCAATCAACGGCTCTCAACCCGCCAATCGTGGAAGATGTGCATAAAAGACTACCGCCAAACTGAGTTTGCTCGTCCGCTAAAACGACTCGCGCCCCCGACCGGGCGGCCGTCAGTGCCGCAATGAGTCCTGACGGTCCTGCACCCACAACTAGGATATCGCAATGAATGTGGCGCTTGTCATAGATGTCCGGATCAGGGAGTTCCGGCGTTCTACCCAAACCTGCCGCTTTCCTAATAAAGTGCTCATAACGCATCCACGCCGAACGGGGCCACATAAAGGTCTTGTAATAAAAGCCTGCGGGAAGAATGCGGGAAAACATACTGTTGATCGCGCCAACATCATGCTTAAGACTCGGCCACCCATTCACCGTTTGTGCCGATAAACCATCATACAGTTCAACCTGGGTGGCTCGAAGATTAGGCGTGCTATAACCGGCTTCCCCCACCTGCACGAGCGCGTTAGGCTCTTCAGCGCCCGCGCCCACGACACCTCTAGGTCGATGATACTTAAAGCTGCGTCCAAACAGTCTTACGCCCTGCGCGAGAAGTGCTGAGGCCAACGTATCCCCGGGGTGACCGGTGTATGCCTTTCCGTTAAACCGAAACTTGATAATTTGGGAGCGATCAATTAAGCCGCCGCGAGACAGACGCCTCGCGCCACTCACGGAGACTCTCCCGAGGACGAGTCCCCTGATCGATAGACGCTCACAATCCGGTAGCTCACCGTATCGCGAATAACATTAAACCAACGGCGACAGCCTGCTGCATGGCACCATTGCTCAGCATGCTGGCCCTTCTTATTATCGCGAAAAAAAAGATAGTCTCCCCATTCTCGATCATTGAGATTTTCTGGAGACAACGGACGCACGATGTGCGCCTCACCTCCATAGCTAAACTCATCCTGATCACGTGGACCACACCAGGGACATTCAATTTCAAGCAAGGCGCAAACTCCAATTCATAAACTTTCTATTTAATTAGTGGGCAACGCCAGCTGCGCCGTGTTCGTCAATGAGTGCGCCTGAATAAAATCGATCGAGCTCAAAAGCCGCATTCAGCCGATGCGGTTCGTCGTTCGCAACGGTGTGCGCGAAAACCCAGCCTGACCCGGGTGTCGCCTTGAAGCCCCCCGTACCCCAACCGCAGTTAAAGTACAGTCCGTTAACCGGCGTTTTGGAGATAATAGGACATGCATCGGGGCATACATCAACAATTCCGCCCCATTGCCGAAGCATTCTGACCCGACTAAAAACCGGGAAAAGCTCGACGATTGCAGCCACATTACCCTCTATTATCGAAAAGCTCCCCCGCTGACCGTAGCCTGTGTATGCATCGATTCCCGCACCAATGACAAGCTCGCCTTTGTCTGATTGGCTGACATATCCGTGAACAGCGTTCGACATCACAACCGTATCAAGAACGGGCTTAAGGGGTTCCGAAACAAGTGCCTGCAAAGGGTGGCTTTCAACAGGTAGCCTGAAACCACCCATCTGCGCCAACACACTTGCGTGTCCAGCCACCACAACCGCCACTTTTTTGGCTCCAATATAGCCGCGACTCGTCTCCACTCCCCGAACAGATCCGTTTTCCTGACGAATGCCGGTTACCTCGCAATTTTGAATAATATCAACCCCTCTTGAATCGGCGGCACGCGCATAACCCCATGCCACGGCGTCATGCCTCGCAACGCCCCCTCGGGGCTGGTAAGAGGCTCCCAACACCGGGTGTCGGGTATTGCCCGATACATTCATGGCGGGCACTATCTCTTTAATTTGACCTGGCAACAGGATTTCGCTGTCAATCCCATTCAACCGGTTGGCATTCGATCGTCGATAGATATCACGCATATCCTGCAACGTATGCCCCAAGTTCATTACGCCACGCTGACTGAACATTACGTTGAAGTTCAACTCTTGACTTAGCCCTTCCCAGAGTTTGAGCGATTTTTCGTATAAATGGGCCGACTCATCCCAAAGATAGTTCGACCGGACAATAGTGGTATTGCGACCTGTGTTACCGCCCCCGATCCATCCCTTCTCGAGGAGCGCAACGCGGCCAACATTATGCTCTGACGCTAAATAATAGGCTGTCGCAAGACCGTGCCCTCCACCACCGACGACTATCACATCGTACTCACCGGCTGGGTCCGGGCTTCGCCATGCTTCCGCCCAATCCTGATGATAATTAACCGCGTTTCGAGCCAGACTAAATACGGAATAACGATCTTTTTTCACACTGTTTCCGCCGCGATAGACTTTAAACAAATAGTGATGCCGTCAGACAACACTTCCTCGGAGAACCTTACAGCAGACTCATCCACTAGGCGTCTACATCTCAGGCCTCACGATAAACCGGAAAGCGAGAACAGAGTTCGAGCACTTTTCCTTTCACTGACTCTTCGACCGAGTGATCATCGATGTTCTCGAGGATATCGCAAATCCAATGTGTGATTTGACTCATCTCATCAACCCCAAAACCTCGGGTCGTACCCGCGGGTGACCCGATTCGAAGACCGCTGGTGACAAATGGGGACTGTGGATCATTCGGTACGGAGTTCTTGTTAACCGTAATGTTGGCGCGACCCAATGCCGCATCAGCAGCCTTACCGGTCACACCTTTGCTAATTAAATCAAGCAAGAACAGGTGATTATCGGTACCACCTGAAACAATGTCGAAACCTCTGTCTAAAAAGACGGCTGCCATCGCTTGCGCGTTCGCGATGACTTGTTCCCCATATAACCGAAACTCCGGTTGAAGCGCCTCTTTGAATGCAACTGCTTTACCCGCGATCGCATGCATCAGAGGACCGCCTTGAGTGCCAGGAAAAACAAGAGAAGAAAGTTTCTTTTCAATCTCGGGGTTGGCGCGAGCCATTATCATGCCGCCTCTGGCGCCTCGTAACGTTTTATGCGTTGTGCAAGTCGTCACGTCTGCAATACCGAGCGGGCTAGGATATAAATCAACGGCGACAAGCCCGGTGACGTGAGCCATATCTGCCAAGAAATAGGCACCAATGCTGTCAGCTATGTCTCGAAACCGCTGCCAATCTAGAAAACGGCTGTAAGCCGAGAAACCGGCAACAATCATCTTAGGCTTATGTTCTTTTGCCAACTGCTCTACTTGATCATAGTCAATCTCGCCGATATCTGTATTCAGTCCATACTGAACCGCCTGATAAAGTTTGCCTGAAAAGTTTACCGCCGCACCATGAGTCAAATGACCGCCATGAGCCAAGCTCATTCCAAGCACTGTATCACCGGGATTTAATAGCGCCATGTAAACAGCGGCATTTGCGCCAGAACCGGAATGAGGCTGGACGTTGACATAATCAGCGTTAAACAGTTTTTTTGCACGATCGATGGCAAGCTGCTCTGCGACATCAACAAATTCGCAGCCTCCGTAATATCTTTTTCCGGGGTAACCTTCGGCATATTTATTCGTAAGCACTGTCCCCTGGGCTTCCAGTACTCGTGGACTTGTATAGTTCTCTGAGGCAATTAATTCGATATGCTCTTCTTGCCGACGGCTCTCATTCTGAATGGCTTCCCAAAGCTCTGGATCAAAGTCTTCTATTCGATCATTGGTACTAAACATAGTTTCTTTTTCCGTTAAATTAATAGTTGAATTAGTCGGCGAATTAACCTGCCTAAACAGTTGTGGATTCTACCGGACTCAACGCCTCGACCCAATACACCTTTTAGTCCTATCGATCAAAGAATTTTATCGTCCCGCTTGATCCAGCGGGTAAGGCTGCGGAATGAACGCTCCCCATGATAGTTAAGCTGCTCCTCGGAGTAGCGCCACTCCCTGCCAACGGGACAGGCAAGGCGGGACTGGCACGCTAATCCGCAACCCGTTTGATCCTCAATCCGTCTCGAAACGCAGGCATTTAGATCTGGCAGTGCACCAGATCTAAGAGCGCTTGCCGGGCAATTCGAGAGACAAGGCTTTTTCACACAACGATCACAAGGCGATTGACGGATTCGAAACGCATTGGTCACCGGCAACAAAGACTGTGTCAAAAATGCGGCACGATAAGCAAACCAGGGGCCATACTGCGGATTAATGTCGAGCCCGAGCGGTGAAGGCGCGCCCCACCCCAACGATCGCCCTATTTGCTGTAAGGGAATCAAGGTGTTGCCGGGATAAATGATCCGTGGCGATTGATCTCCCCAAAACAAGCGACTGACCTCGAGACTGGCTTCGGTAGAAAATTGGTCAAACCGATCATCACCAAGGTAATTATTTTCTTTTAAAAATTGCCATAACGACGAGCCAGCCATGCCGAGCAAAACCAGTCGATCGTCGGGGTGAGTGAAAATGCCCGCTCGATCCCAGGCTTCTTGGAGCTCTCGATCAAAATCATCAACCAGAATAATAGCGCGAAGATTCATCCCTCGATTCTCGAGCCAATCGTGCCCTTTCTGTATATCCATATGATTGTTTTCAGCCATTAGAATCTGCGTTGTGGAAATAATCACATATTACGCATACTATCTTTGAATCTCGATGGCATCAATTTCGCATCTATTTTGCAAAAATCGTATCAAATAACGAAAATGCGTCTTTACAAAATTCGCGCGTTAACCCCATGGTCCCATCACGATGTTGACTCATAGTCATTCCCGATGCGTGATTCATGGTCACCGAGGCGCAAGAGGGTTAGCGCCGGAAAATACCCTGAAAGGATTCACCCGCGCCTGTCAAATTGGGGTCGATGGTCTTGAATTGGATGTCTTGATTAACGCGGAAGAACGAGTGGTGATTCATCATGACCACAGACTTAATCCCGATTTAACACGAAATAACCGGGGGTTCTGGGTGGATACACCTACCCCTCTCATAAAAGATCTCGACACCGTGGACTTGAAATCCTACGACATTGGTCAAGTCAAACCTGGCTCCAAGACCCACCAGGCGTTCCCGAGACAATATCCAAGCGATGGGGAGTCAATTCTATTGCTCAGCGACCTCGCGGAATGGTGGAAAAACCTGAAACCGGTCCGTCCCATCATTAATATTGAACTGAAATCTGACCCTGAGTGCCCTGATCATACCCCGCCTGTTAAAGATTACGTTGGGATCGTCATTGATGAAATAAAACGATTCGCTCTGATCGAGCACGCGTGGATACAAGCTTTTGATTGGTCTCTTTTGATCGAAACCAAGCGCCAATGCAAGGACATACCTACCGGCTTTCTCAGCGCTGAGCATGATGATGATCCAACCGTTTGGAGAGAAACACCCTCCCCATGGCTAGCAGGATTCGACCCTTTCTGTCATAACGGAAAAGTGGCCGACGCGGTCGCCGCCGCTGGCGGGGATTACTGGGGCCCCTGGTATGGTGACTTGTGCCAAGAGAGTGTGACTCACGCCAGGAATCTAGGGCTCGGGGTTCATCCCTGGACACTCAATGAGTCTGCCGATATAAAAAAGACTCTGGAGTGGGGTGTGACGGGGATTACGACCGACTATCCAGATCTTGCAAGGGAAATCTTCCACGCGAATCAAATAGCGGTGCCAGACGCCCTTGATTGCTAATCACATTGATGAGCGAACATTACTAATGGATGAACCCATCATATCTGTTCGAAATTTAAAAGTGTCCTTTGAGATGGCGACCGGAGAAGTTGAGGTGCTCAAAGGCGTCGATTTTAATATCGGAAAAGCGAGCACTATCGCGCTGGTTGGAGAATCGGGATCAGGTAAATCAGTTACGGCGCAGGCCATCATGGGAATCTTACCCTCTACCGCGCGGATCACCTCTGGCGAGATTATCTTTCGGGACCCTCAATCCGGATCCATAACGGAGATTTCAGCCCTCTCTCAAGATGATCCGGCTCTTCGAAAAATACGAGGCGGGAAGATCTCTATTATTTTTCAGGAGCCAATGGTGGCGCTATCCCCCTTGCACACAATCGGCGATCAAATCAGTGAGGCGCTTTTCTTACATCAGCAAACAGGCCGGTCGGAAGGACTCTCTCGAACCGAAGCGATGCTTGATTTGGTCGGCTTTCCCGACCCGTCTCGGGCGCTCAGAACTTATCCGTTCGAGCTGTCAGGTGGATTGCGCCAACGCGCGATGATTGCGATGGCTCTCGTCTGTCGACCTGCACTTCTCATTGCGGATGAACCAACGACTGCGCTTGATGTAACCGTGCAAGCTCAAATATTGAATTTGATCAGGGATCTTCAGCACGATCTCAAAATGGCTCTATTGCTAATCACTCATGATCTTGGCGTTGTCGCAAATATGGCTGAAGAACTCGTAGTCATGTATCACGGCAAAGTTGTGGAGAGCGGTTCCGCAAAGGATCTTTTTGAGAACCCACGCCATCCTTACCTGTCAGCACTATTTAAGGCGGTGCCCCGTTTCGGCATGGACAAAGATGATCGACTCGTGCCTGTTCGACCCATTGACCAAAAACTGGGTGCGCACTTCCAGAGAAAACCGGCCATCAAGTCTCAATCAAACACACTTTTAAAGGTTAACGGGCTGAGCAAACGTTTCACGATTCGCTCAGAAGGCTTACTCTCTAAAGCGCCTTCATCAAACATTCAGGCGGTAGATGACGTCAGTTTCGAAATAGCACAAGGCGAATGTCTTGGCCTTGTCGGTGAAAGCGGTTGCGGTAAAACAACGCTCAGCAAGATGCTCATGCGCGCATTATTGCCCGACTCGGGGAAGATTCAATATAGGGGGCCGGATGGTCCAATTGATATCCTCAGTCTTGAGGGCAACGACCTGATGGCGATGCGGAAAAAAATGCAGTTGATCTTCCAGGATCCCTTCAGCTCATTGAGTCCCCGGATGACAGTGTTCGATATCGTTCGCGAACCCTTTGTTATCCACAACGAAGGTGATCTCCAAGCGCAACGTGATCTCGTTCAAGAATTAATGCAACTGGTTGGACTCGATCCAAGGTTCCTGAATCGTTATCCCCATAGTTTTTCGGGCGGACAGCGCCAACGAATCAGTATTGCTCGCGCGCTTGCACTCCAACCTGAACTTCTCATATGTGATGAACCAGTGTCAGCATTGGATGTCTCCATTCAGGCGCAAGTTCTCAACTTGCTTAAAGATTTAAAAAATGAACTCGGGCTCACTTATCTCTTTATCTCCCATAATCTCGCGGTGATCGACTATATTGCTGATCGAATTGCGGTCATGCATCGCGGCCGTATCGTTGAGATCGCGCCAAGAAGCGAACTTTTTTCGAACCCGACTCATCCTTACACACAATCTTTGCTGCACGCCGTGCCTCACCCTGATATCACCCGGCCGCTCGACTTTAAGGCTATTAATGCCCTGGGTGGCAATGATCCCAAACGCTGGCCTGCGGTATTCCGTTTTGAAGTTGGCGAAAATGCTAAATGGATCGATCTTGGCAATCAACATCATGTCCGTGCACATGCAACATAATTTCAGGAGATTGATTAAATTGAATAGCAGAGTACTGGCGATTGTCGGCTTGGTAGCCGGGTTGATTGGTTCTATCGCGGTGGCAAACGCAGAAGCGCCTTTGCTCGCAGAACGGGTCTCCGCCGGTGACCTTCCTCCAGAGGCGCAGCGTCTACCCTTGAGCCCGCTCAAAATCGACCTTCCCGCACTGGGCCAAACGATTGGTCAGCAAGGCGGGGAAATTGAAATACTAATGGCAAGCAGTAAAGACACCCGGATGCTTACGGTTTATGGGTATTCGCGTCTCGTTGGCTTCAATCCTGAACTTGAACTACAAAACGACGTTGCGCTAGCGGTAGATATTGAGGAGGGTCGGCGCTTTACATTTCATTTGAGACCTGGACACCGTTGGTCTGACGGTAAACCGTTTACCAGTGAAGATTTTCGGTACTTCTGGGAGGATATCGCAAATAACGAAATGCTTTCACCTTTCGGTTTGCCCGAAGATCTACTTGTTAATGGAAGTCCACCGCGAGTCGATATTATTGACCGCCATACTATTCGATACGAATGGCCTGCGCCTAATCCTTTATTCTTGCCTTCTCTCGCAGCGGCTCGACCGTTATACATTTACGCTCCCGCTCATTATTTAAAACAGTTTCATGGGGAATATGTTGACCCGGAAAAACTTGAAGCTATGGTTGACGAAGCTGGCGTCCGAAACTGGGCTGGTTTACATACTCGGTACGGGCATCAATACAAATTTGATAATCCGAATCTGCCAACTCTGCAGCCTTGGCGGTGCATCACATCTGCTCCATCAGAGCGATTTATCTTTGAACGAAACCCTTACTTTCATCGCGTTGATTCCCGCAATCAGCAGCTTCCGTATCTCGATCGGATTATTGTCAATATCGCCAGTTCAGGACTCATTCCCGCCAAGACAGGCGCTGGTGAATCTGGCCTTCAAGCACGCTATCTAAGATTGGATAATTATCCTTTTTTAAAAGAAGGTGAAAAACGAAATAATTTCGTTGTCCGGCTTTGGAAAATGGGTATCGGGTCGCAAATCGCGATCTATCCCAATCTCAATACCAACGACAGCGAATGGCAAACTCTTCTACGGGACGTCAGGTTTCGAAGAGCGTTGTCTTTGGGTATCGATCGGACGGAAATCAATGAGGTCATTTACTTTGGTATTGTGAATCAAAGCGCGAATACCGTGCTCCCGCAAAGCCCTCTTTTTGACCCCGACTATGCCAACGCCTGGAGCACATATGACCCCGATAAGGCTAATGCCCTGCTTGATGAAATTGGCCTGACTGCCCGCAATGAGGAGAATCTTCGGCTTCTTCCGGGTGGACGACCATTAAAGATTGTGGTTCATTCTGCGGGCGAAAGCACAGAGCAAACCGATGTCATGGAGCTTATTCATGATACCTGGCTGAACTTGGGCATAAAGATATTCACGAAACCCTCCCAGCGAGAAGTCTTTCGAGAACGACTTTATTCAGGGGAAGCACTTATGTCGATATGGACAGGTCTTGATAACGGACTGCCGACTTCAAACAGTCCTCCAACTGATTTGGCGCCAACGAACCAGACGCAACCCCAATGGCCGGTGTGGGGACAATTTTTTGAGACCGGCGGTCAAACCGGTCAGGCTCCGGATCTGCCCGAAGTCAAAGCACTAGTGGCCCTGCTTGGGCAATGGCGGCGCGCACCGAACCAGGCGCAACGCACCGACGTCTGGCGGGAGATGCTGAAAATTCATGCAGACCAGGTATTCAGCATCGGCACGGTGAATTCTGTACCGCAACCGATTGTGATTGACGGTCGCCTTCGCAATGTTCCAGACGAGGGTATTTATGCTTGGGCGCCTGGGGCTTATTTTGGAATGTATCGACCAGACACGTTCTGGCTTGAACAATAAATCATCGAGATCCCTCTAATGCTTCGCTATTCAACGAGACGATTACTGACGATGATTCCAACACTGATTGCGATCAGTGTGATTGTGTTTGTCATTATTCAATTGCCACCCGGTGATTATCTTGAAAGCCATATTGCAACGATGCAAGCTCAGGGCGAGAGCATCGACCAAAAGAAAATTGAGTTTCTTCGCGAGCAGTATGGGCTCGATCAACCGATGTGGAAGCAATATCTTGATTGGGCTTTTGGTTTTATGCAGGGCGATCTAGGCTACTCTTTTGAATACGATATGCCAGTCAACGATGTTATTGGTGATCGCATGTTCCTGACCATTCTCATTTCGGTTGTTACCATCGTTTTTACTTGGTTAATCGCGTTTCCAATCGGCATCTACTCCGCGACCCATCAATACAGTTGGGGTGATTATGGATTGACGTTTATTGGATTTATTGGGCTCGCAACACCAAACTTCTTACTGGCACTGGTCATGCTTTATTTCGCTAATGTCTACTTCGGAACCTCAATCGGCGGATTAATGGATCCAAGATTTATCGACGAACCCATGAGTCGCGAAAAGTTGTTCTCGATTCTTGAGCACCTCTGGATTCCGGTAATCGTGATCGGCACCTCCGGCACGGCAGCGATGATTCGCCGCCTGCGCGCAAACCTGTTAGATGAGTTAGGAAAACAGTATGTCACCACAGGTAAAGCCAAGGGTTTGCCGCCGGGCAAGTTATTGCGCAAATATCCACTTCGCATGGCGCTCAATTTTTTTGTCGCAGACATTGGCAATCTGCTTCCCAGTATTATCTCCGGAGCTGAAGTGACCGCTGTTGTTCTCTCGCTGCCTACGACCGGGCCGTTATTGATCGCCTCGCTGCAAAGCCAGGATATGTATTTAGCAGGTTCTTTTTTAATGTTTCTTGCGATTCTGACCGTATTGGGCATGCTGGTCTCAGATCTTCTTCTTGCTGTTCTGGATCCACGGATCCGCCTTCAAGGGTCGATATCAAAGTGAAGCAATCCACGCCTCGCCATTTCGTGTCTGAAGAGCCGTTTGATCCGTACTCGGTCGAAAAACTCTCTAAAGATCAGGAATCTTTATATCTTGCATCGCAGTGGCGATTGATGTGGTGGAAGCTTAAAAAACATCGGCTCGCGCTTATTTCGGGATTCATTCTTCTTCTTTTTTACCTGGTAGCCGCTCTGGCCGAATGGTTTGCGCCCTACGATCTTCACACGCGGACCCGTTTTATTCATGCGCCACCGCAAGCAATTCACCTGTTTCATGAAGGAAAATTCATCGGTCCGTTTGTCTATGGCTATAACTTCAAGCTGGATATGAACACGCTTAAACGTGAGTTCAGTCCCGATAAGAACAAAATCCAGCCAATTCGGTTTTTCTGCTCAGGTGACGCTTATCGGTTCTGGGGGCTAGTCGAATCACGATTTCATTTTGTATGCCCCTCGGCCGACACTTTGAAATATGACCCTGGAATCGACTCCCTCAATCCGACGCCGGCCTATTCATTTATATCAAAGCCGCAAGCAGGCGAGCTATTCCTTCTCGGTACTGATCGATTAGGACGTGACCTCCTTTCGCGGATCATTTATGGGTCGAGAATCTCATTAACCATCGGGCTCGTTGGCATCGCAGTGAGTTTCTTTTTGGGAATTGTGATCGGAGGGTTAGCTGGATACTTTGGCGGTTGGGTCGACGCACTGGTTCAACGGTTAATTGAAGTGCTTCGCTCTTTTCCGGAAATCCCATTATGGATGGCACTCTCCGCCGTCTTGCCGGTCACCTGGAGTCCGTTGCTCATTTTTCTCGGCATCACCATAATCCTCGCCTTGTTGGACTGGACGGGCCTTGCGCGTGCGGTACGATCCAAGCTGATGGCGCTTCGCGAGGAAGACTATTGCACTGCTGCTCAGCTAATGGGTGCGAAACCAGGGAGAATTATTGGGCGACACTTACTCCCCGGTTTTATGAGTCACTTGATCGCCTCCGCTTCCCTTTCAATTCCGGGAATGATCCTCGGTGAGACCGCGCTCAGCTTTCTCGGTCTCGGCTTAAGACCGCCCATCACGAGCTGGGGCGTATTATTAAACGAAGCGCAAAATATCAACGTAGTCGCACTATATCCCTGGCTGATGCTGCCGGTCGTACCCGTCATTGTTATTATTCTGGCATTTAATTTTTTTGGCGACGGACTTAGAGATGCTGCAGACCCTTACAAAAACTAGAGAAACAAACGATGACCGTACGGATTCCTGATAATTATGTCAGTGGCGGATTTGCCATGGAGTACGAAGTGCCGTGGATGACGCCCGGCGCAGTGAAACGCCTTGATGAATTAGTGAAGCCAACCGATAACGTGATTGAAGTCGGCACGGGCGGGTCAACTCTCTTTTTTGCCCGACGAGCTCAATCCGTCATTGGCATCGAACCGAATCTAGAATGGGCCGATTCAGTGATCCAAGAAGCCTCTGTTCGCAACATCAATAACGCTCATATGATTGCTGAATCCGACCCTGGTCAAGTGCTTCAAATCGCCAGACGGCTGGGTGCCTGCACCGTACTGTCGGTTGATCCGGACGATGGCTATGACCGCGATCAGCTTCAGGAAATTCTAGCCGCTCGAGCCGGCGATCAACTCGAGGTCCTCGTGATGGATAACTACGGCGCTGCCGATCTGTTTTCAAAATCCTACAACTGGTCTAATGACTCCGTTATTGGCTCTTTGCCAGGATTAGGCTGGACTGGGTGTTCATATGATGATCCGAAATGGCGGGGCAAAGGCACGCGGGTTTTTTGGCGACGTCGATAGCAACCCGCATCATGGCGTCTAATCGAAACGCCGCGCCGCGTAGCTTCCGGGCGCAGCTTCGAGGGCCGGAAAATTTTTTTTGCGTCCCGGCTTTCGAGGCGCCACTTTTGATCCAGCGTATTTAGTAATCCATCGTTGCCAGTGGGGCCACCACGACCCTTCTTTTAATGTGGCTTTCTGATACCAGTTATCGGGATCCCCTTTTGGCCTCTCGCGGCTACTCCAATACCCATATTTATTGGCCGCCGGGGGATTAACCACTCCCGCTATATGACCAGACCCTGACAACACGAACTTTGTCGGCCCCTTAAAAAGCGATGCGCCGCTATAAGTCGATTTCCAGGGTGCGATATGATCATCAACGGTCCCGAGAAAAAAAGCCGGATTTTTAATTGACGATATGTCGAGCGGAATTCCTGCCAGAATCATGCCGCCAGGTTCCTTAAAACTATTTTCGAGGTACATTTTCCGTAGATACTGACTATGCATTTTTGCCGGCATACGCGTGGAATCTGAGTTCCAATACAAAAGATCAAATGCGGGAGGCTTGTCTCCCATCAGATAACGGTTGACCACGAAAGACCAGATCAAATCGTTGGCGCGAAGCATATTAAAGGTGGTCGCCATGTCACTACCGTCGAGATAGCCATCCTGATTCATTCTTTTTTCGAGATTGGTCACTTGCCCGTGGTCAATAAAAACGCCAAGATCTCCCGGGTTTTCAAAGTCAATCATCGTCGCCAAAAAAGTCGCACTCGCAACGCGATCGCTTTCTCCAATTGCGGAAAGATAGGCCAACGTTGCCGACAAAAGGGTACCGCCGAGACAGTAGCCGATTGTGTTTGTTTCAGAGGCGCCTGTAATTTTCTCGATCGTATCAAGCGCTGCCAGAGGTCCTTCGAGCAGATAATCATCGAATCCTTTCTCGGCCAAATTGCGATCAGGATTGATCCAGGAAATCACAAACACGGTGTGGCCGTGCGCGACCAACCATCCGATCAATGAATTTTTTGGTTGTAAATCGAGGATGTAGTATTTATTTATCCAGGGGGGGACGATCAAAAGCGGAGTGCGATTCACTTTCGATGTTGTTGGCTCATATTGGATCAACTGAATCAGATCATTTTGATAAATAATCTTACCTGGGGTCACCGCAACATTTTTCCCAAGCTCAAAAGCATCAGCGTCAACCATTTGAGTTTTTAACTGGCCCTCTCCTCGCTCAAGGTCCGCAAGGATATTCTGAAAACCTTTTAAAAGATTTTGACCATCCGATTCTATCGTCCTGCGCAGCACGTCAGGATTCGTGAGAATAAAGTTGGTGGGCGCCATGGCATCAATATACTGCTGGATAAAGAAATCAATTTGGGTTTTCTTTTTTACATCTAGGCCTTTAACCGAGTCCACGGAGGTCATGACGTACCGGGCGACGAGCAAGTACGACTGTTTAATAAAATCGAAAATCTGGTCCTCGGTCCAACGCTTACTGCGAAACCGGTAATCATCCCTCTCTGGCGCTACCACTTCATTACCTGAAACGCCGAGTTCGTCGTTTAATGCCCGTCCCCAAAGGTCAAATGCGTCCTTCCAGAAACTAACATTAGCGTCGATCGCCGTAGCGGGATCAAGCCAGACTTCACTCATGCGTTTTAAAAATTCGTCACCCAACTTGTATTGATCAACTCCACGCTGGAATGCGTCGGGTTGATTCGCTAAAAAGTCAGTCATTAGTCGCTGGGTCGATACGGCCACGGTCTGCATTAACTCGCTGAGCGCCAGCTCAGGAGCATCGCTCGTCATTTTTGGCTTTTTGTCCACGATTTTGCCCTAAATTGTTGCAGTGCAACATTGTAATTTCAAAGCACCTTAATATCAAGCGAAGGCATCGCGTCTGCTATTGTCATTGGGTTATTATCCTCCCCGTTTTTACCGAAGGACAGATCATGACTAATATTTACGAGCAGGGGTTAGACCGGAATCAGGCCAATTACGTGCCGTTAACCCCACTGAGTCTCCTGAGCAGGGTCGAACGCGTGTATCCAGACCACCCTGCCGTCATCCATGGAAAACTGTCCTATTCCTGGCGTCAAACAACCGAACGCTGTCGACGCCTTGCCAGCGCGTTGGTCAAACGCGGTATTGGTCGTGGTGACACCGTAGCAATAATTGCACCTAACACGCCCGCAATTTTTGAAGCGCATTTTGGTGTCCCAATGGCCGGGGCGGTTCTTAACGCACTAAATACCCGGCTAGATGCTGCCACACTGTCGTTCATCCTTGAACATGGCGAGGCCAAAGCCGTCATCACAGATAGTGAATTTTCCCCGCTCATGCGATCGGTCCTCAAAAATACGCCCCGGGATCTCCTGGTAATCGATGTCCATGATCCGGAGGGTCCGGGCGGGGAATCGATCGGTCAAATCAACTATGACGATTTTCTGGCCAGTGGTGATCCTGATTTTGAAATTTCCTTGCCCGACGATGAATGGGACGCAATTGCCCTCAACTACACATCCGGTACGACCGGCAACCCGAAAGGCGTGGTCTACCACCATCGCGGTGCCTATCTAAATGCCATCAGCAATATCGTCGGCTGGAACATGGCGCATCATCCCGTCTACCTGTGGACATTACCGATGTTTCACTGCAATGGCTGGTGCTTCCCGTGGACGCTGGCCGCGCTCGGAGGGACCAGCATTTGCCTTCGTAATGTTTCAGCTGACGCTATTTTCAGTGCCATTGCTGAAAACCAGGTTTCTCATTTCTGCGGAGCACCAATCATCCTAAATCTATTGGTCAATGCCAAAGACATCGACCGAAAATCCTTCTCGCACACCGTCAATGTGATGACCGCTGCCGCACCGCCCCCGCCGAGCGTTCTAACCGCAATGGAAGAAGACGGCTTTAAGATGACTCACGTGTATGGGCTAACGGAAACTTACGGCCCTGCTGTAATCTGTGCATGGCACCCGAATTGGGACAACTTGCCCCCTGAGGATCAAGCGAATACTAAAGCCCGTCAAGGCGTTCCCTATCACGCCCTCGAAGACCTCCAGATTATGAATCCTGAAACCATGGCGTCGGTGAAACCCGACGCAACTGATCTCGGAGAAACCATGTTCCGAGGCAATATCGTCATGAAAGGCTATTTAAAAAATGAGCTTGCGACAAAAGAAGCGTTCGCTGGAGGCTGGTTTCACTCGGGAGACCTCGGCGTCATGCATCCCGATCAATATATCCAGCTTAAAGACCGCGCCAAAGATATTATTATTTCGGGTGGCGAAAATATTTCATCAATCGAAATCGAAGATACCCTTTATCGTCACAAGGATGTCCTAGAAGCCGCAGTGGTTGCAAAGTCCGATGAACACTGGGGTGAAGTGCCATGTGCTTTTGTGACGCTCAGAAATAATTCGGACACAACTGCCGCGGAATTAATTGAATTCTGTCGAACTCAACTCGCCAAGTTCAAAACCCCGAAGCACATCATTTTTGGTGATCTACCCAAAACATCAACGGGAAAAATCCAAAAATTTAAACTCAGAGCGCGCGCCGAAGCGCAATAGTTCATCATCCGAGCCCTAAATCAATCGAGACGATGCCAAAAGTCATTTCAACTAACCATACCAGTTTCACAGTCTCAGATCTGGATCAAAGCCTTGCGTTTTTTAGAGATGTCTTAGGCTTTGATATCACGTCCAAAGCTCCTCGAGCGCCGAACTTGATTCAAAAAATCACGGGTATTGATGATGCTGAGGTCATGATCGCTTATGTGCGAGGACCGGGCCACAGCGTGGAGTTAATTGAATTTATCAATCCGGAAAAACGAGAAACCTTTAGGCCGCGAGCTTGCGATCTTGGCTTTTGCCATATTGCCTACGACGTCGAAGGTCTAGATCAATTAATTCATGATGCCAAGCATTACGGTGTTTTCCCGGAGGGGGAAATTGTAACCATAGACCAAGGTCCTAACGCGGGTGCCCGGATTGTCTACTTACGCGATAAAGACGGGATTACTTTTGAATTAATTGAAAAAACGCTCTGAACGCGCTAAGAATTAAGGCGGTATTCACCTCACGTTGAGATTCAGGGTTACCCGTTTAATGGGTGATCAATCGATAGAGAAGGCTGAGTAAACCATTTTGGTCCGGCTTCATCGATGTACACATGATCCTCCAAGCGAACGCCAAACTCACCATAGATACATATCATGGGTTCGTTAGAAAAACACATACCCGGCGCCAGGGGAGTTTGATTACCCTCAACAATGTAAGTTTCCTCATGGACATCAAGGCCAATCCCGTGACCCGTTCGATGGGCGAGTCCGGGCACTTTATAGCCAGGCCCAAAACCCGCATCTTCAATAACCCCGCGGGCCGCTCGATCAACTTGCTCAGCCGGTGTTCCCACTTGAGCCGCTTCAAATGCAGCCGCCTGTGCACGCTGTTCCAAATTCCATATTTCGCGCTGACGGGAGGTTGGTTCGCCAAACACATAACTTCGCGTGATGTCCGAATAGTAGCCATCAACTGGCGCGCCAGTGTCTATTAAAACCATATCGCCTTCTTTTAATTCCTGTGGATAAGGCACACCATGGGGATAGGCTGTGGGCTGACCAAACAACACAATTCGAAAAGGCGGCGGAGCATCTGAACCCAGTTTAATGTGAGCTTTCGCTAAAAAATCCTGCACATCCAGTGTACTGATCCCCGGCTCCAAAATCCGAGCGGCCGCTCTTTGGACATTAAGCGTCAAGTTCATCGCAAATTGAATCAGGGCAATCTCATTCTTCGACTTAATCATCCTGCAAACCGCAGTGACACAGGCGCCATTAAGAAATTGCGCTTCCGGGATTGCGTTGCGTAGTCCATCAAAAACAAAAAAGGGTGTCGCGGGATCGATAGCAATGACCGGCTGCGCGCCCGTTCCCTCGCGAATACAGGACGCCACAAGCGCTGTTGGATTTTCATGCTCTTCCCAGGTGCGAACACAGTCTCCAACCAACAACATCGCCCGGGTCTTCTCCTCTTCGAATCCCGGGGAAATATAAACAGGCTCCCCTTCCGACAAAAGTATCGCGCCATGAAGCCTTTCGGAGGCCCAAAGACGTAATCCTGTAAAATAAAAAAGACTACTTGATGCATTAAGGTATAACGCATCAATCCCCTGCTCCCGCATAAGCCGCTGCGCATGTTCAATACGCAACAGTCTCTCCTCGACCGCGATTGGCACATAACCCTTTTGTGGAACCATCGCGGCCAACTCTTGTTCCGCGGTCGAACCGCCCACACCTTCAGTCACTAATGTATCTCCTAAATGGTCGACTTTTCATGTCAAAGCCTTCCTGAATTTTATCAAGTCGACAGGGGCCAGAAAAAGAGTATGGCCGGAAGACCCACTGCCACGACTAATATCTCAAGCGGTAGACCCATCCGCCAATAATCGCCGAAACGATACCCTCCTGGACCCATCACAATAGTATTATTTTTGTGTCCGATCGGGGTCAAAAATGCACAGGACGCAGAAACCGCAACCGCCATTAAAAAAGGATCTGGATTCAGCGCCAGACGCTCTGCAATCTCCAGACCAATTGGCGCAGCAATAAGCGCCGTTGCGACGTTGTTAAGCACATCGGAAAGGCTCATCGTAATCAGCATCAATATTCCGAGCACGACGACCGGTGCCAAGCCCTCTGTCACCATCAGAATCGACTCCGCTATAAGGGCGGTTCCCCCGCTAGCCTCAAGCGCACCACCGATCGGAATGAGTGATCCCAACAGTACAATCACCGGCCACTCGACAGATTGATAAACCTCCGCCGGCTTAACCAACCCCAAAATCACATAAACAACAACCACCGCACCGAGCGCGACCGAGAGATAAACCCAGCCTAAACTCGCAGCGACAATTGCCAAGGTAAATATACCGATCGCCAACCCGGCCTTTTGACGCTGAAGGACATTTAATCCCCGGTCTGCTAGCGTCAAACAACCGAGCCAAGAGATAGCATCATCGAGTCGCTCGTCCGGTCCGTAGAGCAAAAGAATATCGCCGGGCAGAATTTTCAATTTTCTAACCCGCTCACGAAACGAACGGCCTCGTCGAGAAACCCCCAGCAACATCACTCCATGGCGTCGGGCCAGCCTTAAGTCAGTCGCGGACCGGTTCGCGATCTTGGCGTCGCCCGGGACCACAACTTCAGACAGCGCCATTGACTCACCCAAAAAATCCCTCTCGGTTTCAGAATCACCTGCCCCGAGACCTGTCGCGCCGACAAACTGCTCAATAGATTCGGCTGCGCCTTCGAGCACAAGAATGTCGCCTTCACGGACAACGGCTCTGCGAGCGGTGCCCGGAAGCCGCGCTTCCCCTCTAATCAATCCTGTGATCACCACATCATGCTCTTCTGCCAACGGAAATGCCTTAAACAGTGACTCACCAATCAACTTACATGTTGAGGGAGCTGAAGTTTCGAAAACATACCCAGTGAGGTCAGCGAGGGCTTTTGCCGGATTCTCTACGGATCGACTCGACGGCAGTAAACGCCAACCCACGATCGCCACAAATACCACACCAGCGGTCGCCACGACGATCCCGACAGGCGCAAAATCGAACATGCCGAAACCTTGTCCCAGCGCCTTTTCCCGAACGGAAGCAACGACGATATTAGGCGGTGTACCAATCAGCGTAACCATGCCACCCAAGATTGTTGCAAATGACAGTGGCATCAAGGTCACGCTCGGACTCCGATTCGCCTTACGGGCCGACTCAATATCCACCGGCATCAGTAAGGACAGCGCCGCTACATTATTCATAACCGCTGAAAGTAATCCGCCCACCCCGGACATCAAGCCAATATGGGGTGCCACGCCTTTGACGTTCGCGATGCATATTCGCGCGATACTTTCGACGACTCCCGAATTAAAAAGGCCACGACTGACAATGAGTACAAGCGCAATAATTATTGTTGCGGGATGGCCAAACCCCGAAAATGCCTGCTCGACTGGAACCACCCCAATCAAAACGGCAAGTATGAGTGCAGAAAACGCAACCAGGTCATAGCGAACCCGGCCGGACAATAGAAAGCCAAATACAACGAGCAACAACCCAAAGATCGTAAGATGATCTGCGCTGATCGGCATCATGTTTGCCCTGAGGTCCGAGTGAAGCTACTTTGGAGCAAGCCGAATAGCACCATCGAGTCGAATCACTTCACCGTTCAGCATTTCGTTGTCAATTACATGGGATACAAGAGAGGCGAACTCTTCTGGCTGACCAAATCGTGATGGAAAAGGCACCTGACTTGCAAGGCTATTCTGAACGTCCTTATCCATCTTTGTCAGCATGGGCGTCCCGATCAAACCGGGAGCAATCGTCATCACCCGTATCCCGACTCGGGCAAGTTCTCGAGCCGCCGGCAATGTCAAACTCACGACCCCTCCTTTGGATGATGCATAAGCCGCCTGACCAATCTGTCCTTCATAAGCCGCCACAGAAGCCGTATTAATAATCACCCCGCGACCGCCAGCTGCCGTTACCGGATCTAGCGCAGCCATCTTGGATGCACACAGACGCAGAACGTTAAAAGTCCCCACCAGATTGGTACTGATGACATTCTGAAAAAATTCCAGTTCATGAGGACCTTCCCGCCGCAAAATCCGTGATGCCGGCGCAACGCCTGCGCAACTTACGACGACATGAGGGATGCCGATCTGGCTTATGGTTTCCTCGAGCGCGCCTTTTACTGATGATTCGTCAGCGACATCTGCTGAAAATGCTAAGCCAGCGATCTCTTTAGCCGTGGCTTCAGCCGCATCCCCGTTGAGGTCGAGTACCGCCACTCTGGCGCCCCGGGCGCCCAACATTCGCGCAACAGACGCCCCCATTCCCGAACCGCCGCCGGTGACCAGCGCGCATTTTCCGTGCAAATCCATAAGCTAGGTTGTATCCGAATCCATCCAGAGCGGATTTGACCATGCCTTTCGATCCTCAGAATCGATAATGGTAATCCTGAAATATCCGGATTTAAACTTCCTTAGGGAGAAACGGGCCTCTGTTAGAGACTCACCAAGCACCTGATCGGAACGAGAGCCTCGTCCTGCAATAATTACCGCCTTAGCCGGCGAGCATCGCACTCTTACCTCTTGGGCATCGATCTCAATATCGTCAATTAAAGGGCCTTGAGATGAATAGTAATGACCTGCCTTTAAGGCATCCAGAATAGATTGTTCATCGAGACTTGTTGATTTGACATTAATCCAACCGCCAAATGCATCATGAGTTAATTGATGGGCATCGTCGGTTGCGTACGCATGCACTTGACGACCTCCATTTAACAAGATGTCAGCCAGAGCCCATCCATCACCCCTATCGTTTTCAACCCGGGATCCATGGTTATAAATTTCGACCGCGTGCGCGAAAGGTAAAACGTTTGCATCATCGGGCTGGAGACCATACCACTCGGGATGGACGAGTCCGATATAAGCGCCCGCGTTATAAGCTCGACGAGCAAGAGACGCTATTCCCTCGTCTTCGTGCGGTGGCGCAAAATCAAGCGGTAATCCTACCGCTAGAACATGCCAGAGTTCGTCGTTAAGCATTTTCCCGGCGTGCAGCTCCGCCGCGATCAGAGTTGTAAAATTAGACGACCGAAATGCCCTCGAATCAGTCACGGGATATTCATAGCATTCAAGAAAATGATCACTCAAACAAAGAAAATCATATCCTTGATCCTGGTACCGCCTTACAACCTCTTCCGCCGGAAAATCCCCATCCGATGCTGTGGTATGGGTGTGAAGATTTCCTCGAAAAAATGTGCCAGGTGCCGCAAAAGGTGGAGCGTGCCTTATAGTGTCTCCAACTTGCTTATATGCGTCTAGCATAGGGCGTGTCCTAGTTTTTAATTGCCTGACTAATGGTATCCTCTTCCATCAGCGAGGAAAACCGTTATTTCAACTCGCGATTGAACTTTACATACTGCAAGTGCAGGGTAAGTTAGCCCTACATCATTACCCTGTAATCTTGAGACAATAACCTGAAAATGACCGTGGAATATCGAGGAAATAATGAGCATGTCTGAGCATGTGACCGAGCGAGAATCAATGGAAGTCGACGTGGTTGTCGTGGGTGGCGGGCCTGCCGGCCTATCAACCGCCTGCCGTTTGATGCAACTCGCGAAAGTTGAAAATACAGAGCTAAGTGTTGTCGTGCTCGAAAAAGCGGCGGCAGTGGGAGATCATATTCTCTCAGGCGCAGTGATTGAACCCACTGCACTCAACGAGCTATTCCCGGACTGGAAAAGTCAAGGCGCGCCGCTTAATACCCCGGTTACTCGAGATGAGATTTTCTTCTTTACCGGTCAATCGAAAGCCGTAAAAATTCCGAATGCCCTTGCACCCAAAACAATGCATAACCACGGTAATTACATTGTCAGCCTTGGAAATGTCGTACGGTGGCTCGGGGAGCAAGCCGAAGCGCTTGGGGTGGAGATCTATCCCGGCTTCCCTGCGAGCGAGGTGCTATTCAACGATGCTGGTGCCGTCAAAGGTGTTGCGACCGGGGAAATGGGCCGAGGCAAAGATGGTGAGCCCAAAGGCTCCTACGAGCCTGGCATGGAACTTCATGCCAAATACACCGTGTTTGCCGAAGGGTGTCGAGGGCATCTTGGCAAGCAACTCATTGAAACCTATGCGTTGGATCACGAGCGCTCACCGCAGCACTATGGGATCGGGCTAAAAGAATTATGGAAAGTTAATCCGCTCAATCATGAACCGGGGCTTGTCCTTCATGGTGCGGGATGGCCCTTATCTGAGCACTCAGCATCTGGCGGTGCTTTTCTGTACCATCTGGAGGACTGTCAAGTCGCGCTCGGTCTTATCGTCGACCTTAATTACAAAAATCCCTACATTAGCCCATTTGACGAGCTTCAGCGATTTAAAACCCACTCGAAAATTGCGCCGATTCTTGAAGGTGGTGAGCGACTGTCGTATGGCGCGAGGGCAATCACTAAGGGTGGTTTTAATTCACTCCCTCGGATGTCAATGCCGGGTGGGTTCATCGTAGGTTGCGACGCCGGCACTCTTAATTTTTCAAAAATTAAAGGCACACATACCGCAATGAAGTCGGGGATGCTGGCCGCTGAAACCATTTACGAAGTATTAAAAGAAGGAGATCTTGGCGGAAAAGATCACACTCACTTTGACTCTAATATGCGTCGATCCTGGCTATTTCCCGAACTCAAAGCCTCCCGAAACTTCGGACCCGCATTACATAAATTTGGCCCCTATGTGGGCGGTGCATTTAATTTTATTGATCAAAACTGGATGCGTGGCAAGATGCCGTTCACATTGAAAGATAAGTCACTCGATCATGATTCGTTGATAAAAGCGGAGAAAGTAACGCCAATCGACTACCCAAAACCGGATGGCGTATTGACATTTGACAAGAACAGTTCCGTTTTTCTAACCAACACCAATCACGAGGAAGATCAACCTGTGCATCTGCAGTTAACAGATCCTTCAGTGCCGCTGGAGATTAATCTTCCTGAGTGGGCAGAACCTGCGCAACGCTATTGCCCAGCTGGCGTCTATGAAATTATTAATGAAAAAGAAGAAAAAAGATTCCAGATCAATGCCCAGAACTGCATTCACTGCAAGACCTGCGACATCAAAGACCCAAGCCAAAACATAACGTGGGTGACGCCTGAGGGTGGCGGGGGTCCAAGCTACTCAAACATGTAATTGTCGTGAGAGAAGGCAGAAATAGAGAACCCTTTAATTTAAGATAATTTCTTTTATCAGTTCCAAATGCAAAACTGGGAAAGCGACTTCGGCGGCACTGAACACTCTCATCGACTTCAATCTGTTCGAAGTCAAGACCTCAACGAACTGAGTAAACGATACCGCTATTGGTCATTTTCTGCTCCTGCCATCCGTATTCCTTTTGTTGATTCAGCGGTAATGGGCACAATTCAAGTCAAATTAATTCAGGCAATTTCAACGCATTTTGTCGCCACACAAAAAAGAGTTTCTGGACAGATTTAAAAACAAACCTTGATTCTCAACCAATAAATTTTCGAGCGTTCTGAAAAATTCTGAGCCATGGTCCATGCTCGCCCCATTCTTTGGGGTGCCATGAGTTTGTTATCGTTCTGAAGTTACGCTCTGGATGCGGCATCATAATATTGACCCGCCCATCTGCCGCGCACAGTCCTGCGACCCCGCTTGGGGAGCCATTCGGATTAAAAGGAAAGCGTTCTGTCGGGTGGCCATAATTATCCACATATCGAAGGGCCCACTGACCAGTCGCTTTCAAGCGGTTCAGATCGCCCTCCCCGCTAAATTCCGCGCGGCCCTCCCCGTGCGCGACAACCACCGGCATCCGGGAACCTTGCATCCCATCGAATAAGATTGAATCACTATCAATTATTTCAACCATGATCACCCGGGATTCAAACTGCCCGGAGAGATTTTCTGAAAATCGAGGCCAATGTTCTGCGCCTGGAACCAACTCCTTTAACCCCGCGATCATTTGACAGCCATTACAAATTCCCAGCGCAAAAGTATCTTGCCGAAAGAAAAACTCGGCAAACATCGCTCTCATTGTGG
>SHBR01000079.1 GCA_004212795.1 Candidatus Thioglobus sp. | reverse complement strand
GGATACCTTCGGCCATATTGTCGAAACTTGTCATGCGATTGATCGATCAGAACGCCCGGGTTACGTCATAAACATTCCCAATCTCTGTCGTCTTGGACTGGGTCATGCCGCGGCTGCGAGTCGGGGCAAGTGGCCGGCTGGTCTTCCAGAAATGACCCCTGAGGGTGCGTGGGGATTTGCGATCGAAAAAAGTGCGGGAAAGGACACGCCGAGTGGCCATTGGGAGATGGCAGGCGTACCGGTGATGACGGATTGGGGTTATTTCCCCAAGACATTACCCTGTTTCCCGGAGGAGCTGGTTACACAGTTTTTGCGCGCGACGGGTTTACCTGGCATTCTGGGAAACTGTCACGCGTCTGGTACCTCGATCATAGAAAGTTTAGGAAAGGAGCACATAACGTCTGGTAAACCGATTTGCTATACGTCAGCAGATAGCGTCTTTCAGATTGCGGCACATGAGGAACATTTTGGCCTTGAACGCCTCTATGACATTTGTGGGATTGCTCGCAAAATGGTCGATGAGTGGAATATTGCGCGTGTGATTGCGCGACCCTTTGTCGGCCAGTTTGGAACATTTTCTCGTACCGCTAATCGACGCGACTATACAACGCCACCGCCTCAACCGACGCTGCTGGATAGGCTAAAAATCGCCGGTGGGGAAGTCATTGGAATAGGCAAAATTTCGGACATTTATGCGGCGAGCGGCATCAGTCGAAATATCAAGGCCGATGGAAATATGGCGCTGTTTGATGCGACGCTGAGCGCGATGGATGAAGCAGGCGATCGGTCAATTGTTTTTACTAATTTTGTTGATTTTGATATGTTGTTTGGACACCGGCGTGATGTGATCGGATACGCTGACGCGCTAGAGGCGTTTGATCGTCGCCTTCCAGAATTGTTAAAAAAATTAAGGGCGGGCGATCTTGTGATTGCAACAGCTGATCACGGCTGTGACCCAACCTTTCCGGGCCATGATCACACGCGCGAAAATGTTCCGGTGCTTGCTTTTGGTCCCAAAGTGCTTGCCGTGTCGCTCGGCGCTCGTCAGAGTTTTGCAGATATCGGGCAAACGGTCGCTGCACATCTGAATCTTGACCCACTTGAGAGTGGAACATCTTTTCTGTCAGCGCTTCATCATTAAGATGAGTCATGCAAATCCTAAAGAGGCTTTTCGATTGCCAACTTTTCGAGTTGATTCTGATGGCGGCCTCTCGCCGGAGGCTTTGCAATCATGGCAAGGGGTGGGGTGTCTGGTTATCGAGAAATTTTGTGATGAACGCGCTCGGCGTGAACTCATTGGTGCTGCAGATTCGATTGTTTCGCGGTTTGATATGACCGACAGGGATGCTATTTTTTCAACACAGACCCATGAGCATGCAAGAAATGAATACTTTGAAACATCGGGTGACAAGATCCGGTGCTTCTTTGAGGAAAACGCGCTCAATCAGAATGGGGATCTTTTGGTTTCCAAAGAACAATCGATCAATAAAATTGGCCATGCCCTCCACGATCTTCACCCTGTTTTTGAGCGCTTTTCGTATCAGCCTCGAATCGCCCGTTTAATGCAAGAATTAGGGATCGATGATCCTCGACTGCTTCAGTCTATGTTTATTTTCAAGCAGCCGGGCATCGGCGGTGAGGTCAATTGGCACCAAGATGGCAGTTTTCTGTATACAACGCCTCCGAGCGTAACGGGATTGTGGTTTGCACTGGAGGACGCGACGCTGGATAACGGGTGTTTGTGGGTGCTACCCGGTCAGCACACGCGAGGTTTGCGCTCTCGATTTCTCAGAGTGAATGGTGAATTGACAATGGAGCAATCATCTGCCCCTCCGAATTTTGATGAGGATCAGGGGGTGCCGCTTGAGGTGCCAGCAGGTACCTTGATTCTCATTCATGGAGCGCTTCCGCACTATAGCGCCCCGAATCGAAGCCAAAAATCCCGATATGCGTATACGTTGCATGCCATTTCAGGAACAGCCGTTTATCCGGAAGATAACTGGCTTCAGCGCGATCGAGACTTACCGCTTCGTCGTTTAACTCCGATAAGTGACTAATGCTGCGAACCTTGAGACGATTATGATTCTCTCATTTAAGCGATAACATTCTATTGAAGTGATCGTTATAGGCTTCGCAAAACGATTCCGGTGTACAGGTATGGTTTTGCGTGCCTTCGTGCTCTACTTTGATGGCACCAATCAAAGAAGCCACGCGGCCACTTGTTTCCCAGTCCCAGTTTCGTTCAAGGCCCAGTAGTAATCCTGCGCGGTAGGCATCACCACACCCGGTTGGGTCAACCGCGTTTTCGACCTGGATAGGCGGGATTTCAATACGCTCCCCACCCGCATGAATGATGGATCCCTCACCACCTTGCGTCACTATCAGCGCATCAACTCGTTCTGCTAATGCTTCGATACTATCGCCGGTGGTTTTCATCATCAGTTGTGACTCATAGTCATTCATGACACACCAGGTCGCTTGATCAAGAAAAGTCAAGAGTTCCTCTTTTGAAAAAAGAGGTAAATTTTGTCCCGGATCAAACATAAAAGGCGTTCCGAGACCGGCAAAATCTTTTGCGTGCTGGATCATGGCGTCGCGTCCGTCCGGCGCCACAATACCCAGCGTGACGTTTTTTGCATCCGAAACATGGTTTCGGTGTGCTTCTCCCATCGCACCCGGGTGAAACGCAGTGATCTGGTTATTGTCCCGATCAGTAGTGATCGAGCACTGTGCTGAATAAAGTTCCGGGATTTCAAGAATGTGATCATCATTGATGTCGAGCGAAATCAATCGTTCTCGATAGTCAGCAAAATCTTTTCCCACGGTTCCCATGGGAAGGGGGTCTCCCCCCAGCAGTTTAAGGTTATAAGCAATATTTCCCGCACATCCGCCGTACTCTCGACGTAGATCTGGATTAACGAAACAGACATTAAGGATATGAATTTGATCGGGCAGAATATAGTTCTTGAAGCGATCTGGAAAAAGCATGATGGTGTCGAATGCTAAGGAGCCGCAGATAAGAGTAGGCATAGGTTCTCCGAGGGGCGATGGATGATCTAAAGATAAAAAGAAATGATAAGTAACAAAAAGCTATGCGTTCTTCTGTCGAGCGCATTTATGGCAAAGGCCATACAAGTAAAGTGCATGGTCTTGAAGAATAAATCCTGCTTTTTCCGCCGCTTTTTTCTGACGCTTTTCGATATCCGGATCAGAAAACTCGGCTACTCGACCGCACTTCACACAAACAATATGATCATGATGGTCGGCATCATTGAGTTCAAACATGGATCGACCGCCTTCGAAGTTATGACGAATAACAAGGCCGGACGTCTCAAACTGCGTGAGCACTCGATAAACGGTTGCGAGTCCGATGTCTTCTTGCTCTTCTAATAAGAGTTTAAACACGTCCTCCGCGCTCACGTGCCTGACTGGACTTTTTTCCAGTGCAGCCAGAATCTTGAGTCGAGGTTGGGTGGTTTTAAGGCCCGCTTTTTTGAGATCGTCGATTTCAGACATAGGTCTAGTCAATTTTGTTTGGCAGAATTATAAACGAATGGTGTTTAGATGCGTTTCCGCGACCGAAGATTGCTAATGTTGACTAGAACGATTGATCAATCATCACAACAGTCGTCGACTCGTCTTCACTTGATCCAAAATCAATCCGGATTAAAAGCCCCTCTGCTAGGATTCTGAAGCCTATACCTGCAGTGATCTTCATATCTCGATGAAATTCCGCAAGGTCAAACTCGGGTGCGACACGTCCGAAGTCACTGAAAAGAACAAACTGCCACCAGGGCACTCGATATCCGATTGTGTTAAAAAAATGGGCGAGAGGTTGCCATTTGGGAATAACACGGTATTCAGCGCTGTAGGCCCAGGCTGATCGGTCGACGTATCGTGCGTTGGCATAGCCACGAAAACGGATTAATCCGCCGAGCCGCGCGCCTAAATACTCAGGTGGTCGGTTGTTTGTGTTGGTCGCATCCCAATCAGGCGCATCGGCGGCATAAAGGTTTAATGCGATGACTTGCTGTTGCACATTATCATTGCCGAACGGCAAGGGAATAAATCCACTGATCTGTGCCTCGTTAAGACGCCAAGTTCCTTTTTGATAATGGTTATTGCCCCAGCTAGTGCCGAGACTTGCCCGAATACCCGCTTCTGGGATAAGCCGTGAACCCGTGTTGTCCCAATCTATTTGAGCGCGAAAAGTGTCGGCTCCCGTGCGCGTGTCTTGCCCTATCTCTCGATAAGTCTGACTCTGCTGCTCCCACTGAAGTCTAAAACTGGTAATCCCACTGGCCTGAGGATTCCAGCTGACTTTTGGCTGGCTCTGCCCGGGGAGGAACGCTCGATTTGCAAGCTTGAAGTCAGGATGCTTCGCATTGCCAATCGGCAGAATCCATCGTGCTTGCAATCGTGCGATGGATTGATCAAGGCCGAGTTTCTGAAACTCTGGGGAGCCACTATTTGAACGGATTGAATAGCCGGGATCCGCACTAGAGAAATAACGGTACTGAGGAAGTTCTCCTTGATACAAGAGGCCCGACAAATACAAAGACGGTATTCTCGGGATTTGATAGTTGACAGCGCCGATGGATAGTCCGCTTGACTTATTTTCTGAGTAAAAACCCAGCGCGAAAATAGCGGCTTGTGGCTGGCCTAAGCCTATTGAAACACCACCAAGGCCAAGAGAGACCCCTAAGTTTTCAGTTGAGAAGATGACCGGTACTGCTCGAGTCCGGCTGTCAGATTTGACCGTCTGAGCATTAGCCGTTGTGGAACTTAAGAGGAGAGCGAGCGTTATCCCGCGAAGAAAATTGGGTAATGAGTGAGAAAAAAATCGATAAACCTGGAAAATATTTAAGGACAACGCTTGGAAAATCGGGTTCATTTTTGAGCCAGCAGAGGGGTTTGCCCTCCAAAGCCGATGGCATGATGCATCAAGTTGCGCTTTAGAATATCGGATCGATCCGTGAGGTTCAGTCCTGCGCTTCGTGCCCGGGATACGACAGGGTTTTGAATGCCAAAACACTTTTGAAGACTATCGATGGTATCGAGTAGAAATGCGTTCTCGCTGCTGCGCCATCGCTCATATCGACGTAGCACCGAGCGAGTGGAGAAGTCTCGATTTTCTGAGTGCCGCGCATTAATAATTTGGCTGAGTGCCGCCGCATCTGAAATTCCTTGATTTGCCCCAAGCCCCGCCAAGGGATGTACGGTATGCGCGGCATCCCCGATCAGTGCAATGCGATCTCCTATATATCTCTTCGCATGTTGTCGAGCTAATGGAAAACTCCTCCGTAAGCTAACAGACTCAATTGAACCGAGTTCATAATTAAATGCCGCTGCCAACGCTTCAGAAAACGCAGTGTCACTTAGCATTAATAGTCGATTTGCTTCCTCCAGATCTGAGGACCACACGATTGAGCACTGATTATTGGAGATCGGCAGAAACGCAAGGGGTCCAGTTTCCAAGAATCGCTGACGGGCGCAAGAGCCATGAGGTTTCGAAGTGGTCACGGAAGCAACAATCGCAACTTGCTGATAGCTGTTAGCCTCGTGTTCAATGTTTGCAAGTTTTCGAATTTTGGATTTGGCACCGTCTGAGCCAACAAGAAGCTGACTGTTTATAGTTCTGCCATTTTCAGTCAGCACAGTAATCTTATTTTCAGATGTCACGCATTCTGTAATCGCGTCAGCCCATATGATGGACGTATTCGGGTGTTCATTGATGGCTTGATGTAGTGTTGCGCAAATTCCTGGATTTGAAACAATGTGACCAAGTTGTTCGATGCCGATTGATGCGGCTTCAAATTTGAGATGTCCACGCCCTGTGGCATCCCAAACTTCAATTTTCTCAAAGGGTGTTTTTATTTCTGCAGACAAACTGTTCCAGACACTAAGGGCTGTCAGGATATTTTGCGAGGCGATATTAAGTGCGCTGACCCGCACGGGTTCTGGTTGGATCGGCGGGTCGGATGGGCTCTGATCCAAAATAAGAACGTCGAGACCGTTTTGCGCCAGAGCAAGCGCGCAGGTGCTTCCAACAAGTCCTGCCCCATTGATTAATACATCACAGCCTAGGTCATAGCGGTGCTTGTTCATTATTATGATCGTAGCGGAAGCCCACGAGCCAGTCGAGGTAGGGGTCCTGCGATGCCAACAGTACGGCGGAGCAAGAAGCGCTTCGCTGGTGGAAAAATTTCAATCAAGTTAAGTCCAAGATTTCGTGCGACACGAAGGCCTGGAAATTCATTAGCAAACAACTGCAAAAGTCCGTCTGTAAATCGCAGTACACGACGGGTTTGATTTTGGCGGTTATTCGCATACCGCTGTAGAAACGCGGGCTCGCCGATATCCGCGTTTTCCAAAGTCGCGTTAGCAATGGCTTCAGATAAATAAGCAATATCTCTGAGTCCCAAGTTAAATCCTTGACCCGCAACGGGGTGTACGACATGGGCGGCATTACCCACAGCAACACATCGATCACTTATTGGACTTTCAATCTCGACCTGAGATAGGGGATAAGTGGATAACCAGCTACAGTCGGTAAAAAATCCCGCCCGATCTCCAAAAGCCTCCTGCAGAAGGCCCAAGAATTCTTCAGTGGGTAACACCGTCATCGCCCGGGCTTCATGCTCGGGGAGCGTCCAGGCGAGCGCGAAACCCT
>SHBR01000078.1 GCA_004212795.1 Candidatus Thioglobus sp. | reverse complement strand
AACGAAATGAGCACAATCACGCATATCGGTGATTATATTGCGAAGGATTTTCGGATTCGTATATCAGGTCTTCGATTTTTAGGCGCCCAACTCCTCTACCTTCTCCCACTGCTTGGCGTTTACTTTTTTATTCGATCAAAACTTTCCGCAAAAATCGACAAAACCACTTTAACCGCGGGCATAAGCACGGCAGGCAATGGCCGAACATTCGTTTTATGGATTTTCCTTTTTCCGCTTCTCACAACGGCAATCATCGGATTTGCAGCAGGAATTGGCGTATCCAGCCGTTGGGGTGGGCCGACGTTAAATCTCGCTGGCGTTGTTTTGCTCATGTTCTGGCCAATAGTGAGCAACGATCAAGCCGTAAGGCGATTGTTGCAATCTGCCGGTGTGTGGTTGCTGGCAGCGCCTCTATTATTACTGTTCACCGGACTCGCGAGCTCAGATCATGAGATGTATCACTTCCCCGGAAAGGAGTTAGGCGAAGAGATTACCAAGCGATGGCGTGAAACATACGATGCGCCGCTTCGAATTGTCGGCGGCGGCCATGTTGCGCCTGACAGTATCGCTTTTCATTCGCCCGACCACCCATCCGTTTTACAACATCTCAGTCACGCTTGGAGTCCCTGGGTGACTGAGACCGACATTCAGAAATATGGAATTGCTGTTGTCTGTCTTCGCGCAGATCGACTGTGTATTGAAAATGCGGCCATACTATTTCCGAACGCGGTAACAACACCTCTGACCATTCGCGCTCAATCCACAATTTTTTTCCCGGGCAGTCAACGAAACCTGCTTTATTTTTTTGTAGACCCAAATGATATTGGTGTAAATCTCAATAACGTAAAACCGTTACCAAGCAGGAATGACAAAACTGACTCCTAGTCAAATCACAGTCACTCCGGCAATGGTCGATACAGCCGCATAAACCCCCGAATATCTCCTAGAGTAAGCGGATTGGCCAATGTTGTTTCTCCTGACCCCCTAATCCCGCTCAAGAGTCGAGCCAGAAATTCGCGCGCAGACATGGTCGACGCAAAATCTTTTAGTCGATACGCGGGAAGTATCGAAGGACTTCCTGAGGATAAAACGTGGCAACCCTGGCACAACGCTGTGTCAATCTCTGAAACCCTTTGCATATCTTCTTTTGATGCCCGGCTGGCTCTAAATATTTCGAGATTCAAAACGTAGATATCAGCCGATGCAGCAATCAGATCCCGGAGGTGATCGAGTTTTCCGTCCGCCCAGAACGATTCCGCGTCAGAAATAAATGTTTCGTCAACGGCATGTTTCGTTAGCGTTTCATATTCTTTTGATAGCCAGAGAAGTCCGGAAAGTGCGGATTGGATTCGCCCCTCGAGACCCTGTCGCTCGAGACGACTCAGCTCCGACTCCGTCATCAGTCGATCTAGATCACCCCGAACAATAATCAGTTCTGCGGGAAATCGAGATCGATCGAGAATCGTTCCAAGCCCGCCAGACGTAGCAACGGCCGGACAGAGTCCGGCCGTCACCACAACGCAAGCGATAAAACACGTCTTAAACAACTAGTTCAACTCGACAGAAACCTCCATCGGAAGCGTCTTATCATTGCTCCATTCAATCATCGAGCCATCGTACATCTTTGCGTCTTTGTTGCCCATAATTTCACTGCTCGCAAACCAGCCCAGCGTTGCCCAATGGCCGGAATTACAGAAAAAATACTCCGTCCCGGTAGCGGGCACACCAGCCGTTTCAAATAGCTGTTGCAATTCGCTCTCGCTTCTCCATTTGCTCCCGCCGTTTACGGTCAACCAGCTTTCGGGCAGATTTTTTGAACCCGGAATGGTGCCGTATCGCGCAGCTTTGGGATGTTTATTGATGCCAAGATATTGATGCGTTGGGCGAAGATCAACAATAACATCGCCAGCCGCTGATGCTTTTGCAACTTCTTCCTTGGTCGGAATCATATCTTCCTGGAGGTCTGCCGTGAACGTAGCCGGTAATCTTTTACTGGTACCCTTCTCGACGGGATTTTTCTCATCAGCAATATACCCAAAGTAACCGCCATTCAAGATCGATACCTCGTCATGACCTAGCGCCTTAAACGTCCAATATACCCGGGTGGCACTACCCATATCCAAAGCATTTGTACCGCGACTGTAAATCACGACATGACTATCATTTGAAATTCCAAGTCCGCCAATCAGCTTCTCTAGCTGTTCCACCGGCGCCATTTGTCCGGGGGTTTTGTTTACTCCTGCACGCCATCCGGCCGACGAATAATCACTATAAATCGCGCAAGGGATATGCCCCTTCTGATAATCGCCTTTTCGCGACCCATCCCATTTGTTCCGAATATCCAAGACACGTACATCAGCATCACAGGAATGCTCCTTAATCCAAGCAACATCCACCAAAGGAGAAGCCGCGAATGATAATGACCCTGCCATCATCCCGACTACTCCAACTGCTGCCACTACTGACCATTTTGTTTTACTCATTTTTTTCTCCTCCGTTTTTGCTTATATGCAAATGCATCGATCTGACTCCAAAATTTGAGTCACGATTCCTTCCCACACCTCATCGTCATCACCCACGCTTTCAAGATCAATCGTGATAACTGATGTTCCTTTATCCAGAGACTCCGCTACCTGTTGGCGACCGGACGCTGTTTCAAGATTTTTTCTAATTAGTAAAAGACACGACTGCATTTCAAATCCTTGTTAGATCGCTAATGCGAGATCTGACTCTCTCCATAAATTCTCAACCCGTCTTGCATCTGCTACCTCACATTCTTCGAATGGTTCAAGCGAATAAATCTTCTCGATTTCTGCTAATTCCAACAATTCCGCGGCTTTTTGAAATGCTTCGGACACTTCGACGCTAAGTGAAAACAAGAATGTCACCTCGTGACCAAATATCGTGAGTCCAGCAGCAACGCGCATCGCCTCCAGCGGATCTTCAGTTGCCACGACCAGAATATTTTTCGTCTTTTGCATTAGAAACTCAAAAGATGCGAGGCCTGACTGATAAGGCGACTATGATCAGTCTGGCTGCCCTCAGAAATTGGACATGGATCTAAAAAAATATGTCTCCAGGACTCTCCACAAGCAACTGCCTCACCCGCTGAACCGATACACCCAAGAAAATTTTGGTCATCAAGTAGCCGCACACCCAATCCCGTAAAAAAAAGTGCAACGGCTTGGTCTTGCCGATTGCAGGCGCTCACTAAATTTTTAATCAAACGAGCGGAGTCTTCAGTGGAAACCGTGATTAAGATCATTAGATAAAGCTTGCAGGCCAATAAAAAATTGGCTGATTAGCACCACGCAGTTGTCGAGCAAATTTCGAAAAATCTCCGCTATTCACCCTGCGCAACTTCACCGATTCTAGAAATTTTGACCGAACGTCCGCGATATAAAAAGCCTGCCGGCTAAGCGCCCCGGTCGATCCCCTGCTTTTTAGCTCCAATACTGAGGCGCTGGATAACCGGCTTACCTTCGACTGGCCGGCAAGAAAAAAGAGTACCGACACGGCGTCTCTGGACTCGGGCTGGTCTGCGAAAACAACAACCTCCTCCGAGCCTGTTAATCCATAAGTACCCAAAAGCCATCGCAAATCACGCATATTGGCAAGACGTCCTGAATCACTCAGCGCCTTATCCATTGGAAAGCATAGCGCTCCTGGCAGAGTACCCTCTCGACAATCTTCAAGAGGACGTGCATCTACCAATACCGGCTGATTAGCTAAAGTCGACAAGTCGACAATCGGAATAGATTCATCTGCCGAGCTCAGACCCGGCATCGCCAAGCACAGCACCAACGCAAGCCGCCAAACCTGTATGTTGCAGAATTGTTGGAAAGCGCGCCCGACGCTAACAGTCAGAATCATGACTCAACAACCCCCAAACTGCCTGACAACCGCCTGACCGGACGATGCTTTGGCAGGCGGCACTTCCAGGTAATGACTTAAAAGATCGTACATGCTGACCCCTTCTAGGTCGCCCACCAAAGAGATCTCAATATCCTCTTCGAGCGTTTTGCATGAACGCGCGGTCTCTGCGGTCGCTACAGATACCGAAGCGGAAGGCATTAGTAATCCAATCAATGCGACCGATAGCAACAAAGACCCGGTGCAAAAAAAATAGCCAAGCCGGTTCATTTAAACGGATTACCAAAGATTGATAAACAAAAAAGATACATCGCTGCGACAAACGCCCCAAGGTGAATAATTAATGAGAAATCCATGTCAGTTTAAAAAGTGTCGTGCCAGCTCATTTGCTGAGATGCACTCCCCAGATTCTGGATGTTGGACGCTATGCGAGAGAAAGGGGACCCCAAATTTGGAGGCACGCAGTGAGCCGGGCTGACTCGTACCCAGATAATAAAGACTGGATACCCCACTCAAAAAAATTAGGAGCACGAGAACGAGAAATTGCTTGTCGGCTGCCATCTCTACTGCATCTTGAACGGGTTGTTTTTATTCATCACTTTTGGCACTAGATAACTTTCTTGAGCAATACTTGCCACGCACGGTCTTGTTTTAAGGTCTCGAGATGAGTCGCACCGATCTCCGGGCACATAGGGGGGATCGCCTCCATTGACGTAGGATTGTCAATCAATACTGACACGACATCGCCTTCGCTAGCGGAACTCATTGCTTTTCGAGTCATCAGTTGGGGGCGAGGACAGGAATCACCCAAACAATCAACCGTCGTTGAAACTTGAACCTGTGATCCATCACTTAGCGCGACTGAACCTTGTCCGCGTGATGACGTCTGGTTATCCGTTTTCTTTTTACTAAAAAGTCCCATTCAATTCTCACCTCTAAATTTGTCCACGATCAACACAACGCTCTAAACTGATTCCATACCCGAGCTACCCTGCTGCTTTGTCTCCTTTCTCCTTATCGCCTGATAAATGTAAAAAAGAACCGCAGCCTGAATAAGGCCAAACACGATAGCCGGAATCCCGGTCTTCTCCTGCAGGGTCTCCGCATTGGAAAATCCAAGCTGGAGCCTCTCTATGGACAATTCACCCGTCATTGCTGAAGGCGCCGGCGGCCAATATAAAAAAGACCAAATCAGGGAAAAAAGAAACATGCCGATAAAAGTAAACAGAAGGGCCCAGACCGCTCCAAAGTTACCCTCACCTGCCTTAACCCAGGTAGACACAGTGCACGCGCCTGCCAACACCATTCCCGTTCCAAAAAGAAATAATCCGAGGATCTGATTAAGGCCGACATCAAAACGCATGGGATTACCCGCGCCGACAGAAATAAATCCCGTGAATCCAATTGTCAACACCATCATCGCAACCAGCAGCGCCTTCGTATTTCTAAAGGTTTTAAAGAGCATTGCGTCTCGTAGGGCGGCGGTATTGCAAAACCTTGATCGTTGCACAAGAAGTCCCACAACTGATCCAAAAACAAACGCAATTAAACACTCAGCAACCGGAGACATCATTACCCCTCCAAGACTCTTTTATAAATAAGAGAGCCAAACCATGCGCCAGCAATTATTCCACTCATTGAGAGATAGCCGCCAAGATTTAACTCAGGCGTAAGTCCGAAGAAGGTGCTGACGTTACAAACAAACGCGAGGCGAATGCCGATACCCATCAACAATCCACCCACGGTGATCATGACCCACTCAGAAAGCCGTTTAGGGAAACGCCAGAAAAACTCCTTGCTCGCAACCGCTCCCACTATCGCCCCGAAAAGCATGCCGAGGGAGATATAAATCTTCCAATAGCCCGCGTCAGGCTTAAATACCTCCTGCCAGAACGGGATCTGATTGATGGAATCGCCGATAAAAAACTGGGCAATTAACCCCGTCATCATGGTTTCCCCACCGCCAACTGTCCAGGCACCGACGAGCAGGAAAAGAAAGATGTCCAGTACCGCAATTGCGCCAAGCGCAATTACCGGATCGAGGGTCTTTCGAAAAAACTCCATAAAAAAATATTTATTTACATATTTAAATTAACGTGACTAAATATCTCTAGAATCGAAGAGATAGCGGTGGTATTTATTGCTTACATTTTTGCTGAACGCTGAATTTTATTAACTATGTCAATTTTTATTACATCAGACAGCGCACTCGCACACATGTTTAATGCGTGCACAACGGAACAAATCAACGAATTTATTCCGGAAAAGCGAAGTCTCAGAATTCACGGACAATCCACAACAGTGCGGTTGGAACGAGCGTTCTGGAACGTTTTAGAAGAAATTGCGAGTGACCATGACCTGACCGTGGCTGGCGTTATTCAGGAAGTTGCTGATCATTGCCTGGTTGCGAACGATAAAAACCTCGCATCATGCCTTCGAGTCATTTGCCTCAAATACTTAAATATTTATGCCCCACCTGAGCCTTTACTCAAAGAGAATAAAAACGCGAGAAACGCCTAGTTTTTATTTCCTGAGAAAGTCTTCCTTAAGCGCCTTACCGCGTTATTGCCAACCCCGCCGCCACTTTTTTGTATCCTGAAGTTCTGAATCAGTCGCGTGATAAGTGATTCCGGACATCACACTCCTCAAAGTGTGGGTGGTCGGACGTTCCACATCTGCCTGCCTTGCCCCAATTAACTCGAAGTGTTTTTCTTTATTATGAGGCGAAACTGCAGTCCACTTTGAACCAATCAGTTTCGGTTGCTTATCTTGTATTTTCATCAGAAAACCATGCTGTGTAGATGTGGTTACCCAAAATGGAGTGACCCCGTCGCCCTACACGGAGAATTACAAGGCA
>SHBR01000077.1 GCA_004212795.1 Candidatus Thioglobus sp. | reverse complement strand
GCCGAATCGGACGTAACGTGTTTCGTGCAATGTTTGAGTCGGGACAGCAAGATCAGTTTGAGGTGGTAGCCGTAAATGATCTGGGGGATGCAGCGACCATCGCTCACCTTCTTCAATACGATACGGCACATGGCCGATTTGGTGAGACCGTGACCGTAGAGGGTGATGCCTTTATGGTTGGAGGCCGACGGGTGCAGGTGTTTGCGGAGCGTGATCCTGCCCAACTGCCGTGGGGAGATTTGGGTGTGGATGTTGTCATGGAGTGCACCGGATTCTTCACGAGCAAGGAAAAAGCCAGCGCGCATCTTGCCGGTGGGGCTAAAAAAGTAATTATTTCCGCACCCGGTGGTAGCGATGTGGATGCCACTATTGTCTATGGTGTGAATCATGGCGTGCTGAAAAGCAGTGATACGGTGATCTCGAATGCCTCGTGTACAACCAATTGCTTGGCGCCGCTTGTGAAACCGCTACATGATGCCATTGGGTTAGTCGGTGGACTGATGACCACAATTCATGCATACACCAACGATCAAGTTTTGACCGACGTCTATCACACTGATCTTCGTCGCGCCCGTTCTGCGACGCAGTCAATGATTCTGACTAAAACGGGCGCCGCAGCAGCCGTGGGTCTCGTGCTTCCTGAGTTAAATGGCAAGTTGGATGGATTCGCAATCAGAGTGCCGACGATTAATGTATCGATGGTTGACCTGACGTTTGAGGCTGCGCGAGAAACGTCCGTGGAGGAAGTTCATGGATTGATGCGGGCTGCGGCAGATGGACCGCTTAACGGTATATTGGATTACAACGATAAACCGCTTGTCTCTTCGGACTTTAATCACTGCCCCGCCTCGTCTACTTACGATGTGGCAATGACAAGAGTGGTTAATGGAAAGACCGTTAAAGTGTGTTCCTGGTATGACAATGAGTGGGGATTTTCCAACCGGATGCTAGACACCTGCATTGCGCTCATGAACGCGGCCTGAACGAGGAATGACCGTGCTATCTCAAGTGGTGATCGGTGTTTTTAAAGACTGGGCGCTGATAACGCGATGACTATTTTGAACATGGTCGATCAGGACCTTGCAGGGAAACGGATCATGATTCGAGAGGACCTTAACGTTCCGATAAAAGATGGTCAGGTCGTCAGTGATGCGCGTATTCGTGCGGCAATACCCACGATTCAGTTTGCAATCGATGCTGGCGCGAGTGTGCTTTTGTTATCCCATTTGGGCAGACCCAACGAAGGTGAGTTCGAGCCGCGTTTCTCGCTTGAACCGGTTGCGGGCCATTTGTCATCGTTACTGAGCAGTCCCGTTCGGCTCGAAAAGAGCTGGTTGGATGGCGTCCAAATAGAAGCGGGTGAGGTCGTCCTTTGCGAGAATGTCAGGTTTAACAAGGGTGAGAAAACAAACAATACAGGTCTCGCAAAAAAGATGGCCAAGCTTTGCGATGTTTTTGTGATGGATGCGTTTGGAACCGCCCATCGTGCCCATGCGTCAACATATGGCGTTGGTCTTCACGCTCCCATGGCTTGCGCAGGCCCTTTGCTTGCGGGTGAATTGAAGGCTTTGGGGCAGGCGCTTAATAATCCAGCGAGACCGATGGCGGCCATTGTCGGAGGGTCCAAGGTTTCTACCAAGTTGACGGTACTGGAGTCACTCACTCAAAAAGTCGATCAACTCATTCCAGGCGGAGGTATTGCTAATACTTTTATCGCCGCAGCGGGCTTTTCAGTGGGGCAATCACTTGTTGAGGCTGACTTGATCGGCCAGGCAAAAAAAATGATGGATAACGCACTCGCGTGTGGGCGGGAAATACCGGTGCCAACGGATGTGGTTGTAGGAAAAATGTTTTCTGCTGATACGAAAGCGATTACAAAATCGGTGAACGATATTGCAGATGATGACATGATTTTTGACATCGGCCCTGAAACTGCAAAGCGTTTTGCTGACATGATGCAAGACGCGGAAACCATTGTGTGGAACGGTCCGGTCGGCGTCTTCGAATTCGATCAGTTTGGAGAGGGGACTCGTATCTTAGGAGAGGCAATTGGCGCATCGACGGCATTTTCAATCGGAGGTGGCGGCGATACCTTGGCAGCGATAGATAAGTACAATGTCTCAGATCAGATTTCTTATATTTCCACAGGCGGTGGTGCGTTTCTAGAGTTTCTCGAGGGCAAGATATTGCCCGCGGTTGCGATGCTTGAGAAATGCTCTCGCGCCTAAAGGGAAGGACAACTATGAAAGTTTTTATAAAGGCCCGGCAAAATTGATCGCTAAACGCCGTACTAAGATTGTTGTTTCGCTTGGTCCGTCAACGGATCGAGCGAAAGCGATGGCAGCGATGGTTGAGCAGGGCATTGACGTGGTTCGTCTCAATATGTCTCATGGATCTCAGGACGATCATCGTCGTCGAGTCGAATTGGTGCGAGTTGCTGCTGAGAAGCATGGCCGCTCAATTGGTCTTCTAGTCGATCTTCAGGGACCCAAAATCCGGATTGGCGGGTTTGTGAATGGGAAGATTCAGCTTCGCAATGGAAAATATTTCTCAATCGATTCCGCCTTGGGAGAGCGAGAAGGTAATGAGCAGGTTGTTGGAACAAGCTATACAAGTCTCGTTGATGATGTCAATGCTGGCGATCGTTTGCTTCTCGACGATGGAAATATCGTATTAGAAGTAAAAAAAGTCGAAGGCACCACGATCTTGACTCGCGTCATCGTTGGTGGTGAGTTATCTAACTCAAAGGGCATTAATAAGTTAGGCGGCGGTTTATCGGCCGAAGCACTCACTGAAAAAGATCATGAGGATATCCGTTTTGCTGCGGAGATCGGCGCTGACTATCTAGGCGTGTCTTTTGTGCGACACGGCGCTGATGTGGAGACCGCTCGGATGCTGTTACGGGCGGCAGGTAGCGATGCACATGTGATTTCAAAAATCGAACGCCGCGAAGCGATTGATAATATGATTGAAATCGTGACCGCGTCGGACGCAATTATGGTCGCCCGTGGTGACTTGGGTGTCGAGATTGGCGATGCTGAAGTGCCCGCCGTTCAAAAAAGTCTCATCAGTGAGGCGCGCAATCAAAATACAATTGTGATTACTGCGACCCAGATGATGCAGTCGATGGTGAGTAGCCCCCAGCCCACTCGAGCTGAGGTGTCGGATGTTGCTAACGCGGTATTGGATGGCACTGACGCCGTTATGCTTTCAGCGGAAAGTGCAGTGGGACGCCATCCCGTTAAAGTGGTCGCAGCGCTTAACAGGATTTGTCTCGCAGCAGAGCGCCATCGAAAAGTATTGGTTTCGGGTCATCGAATGGAATCACGTTTTGATTCGGCAGAAGAAACGATTGCAATGGCAACGATGTATACCGCCAATCACTACAATGTGGTGGGTATTTTGTCGCTGACAGAGTCGGGTACAACAGCCAAGCTGATGTCGAGAATAAGCTCCGGGATTCCCATTTATGGTGTCACGAGACATGGGGAGACTCAACGAAGAATGAGTCTTTATCGCGGTGTTTATCCTTTGGCTTATGATGCAACTCAGGTGCCGCGGGGAGATGTCAATCGCGCGGTGATCGCAGAGCTCGAGTCTCGAGGGTTAGTAAAGGATGGTGATAGGCTAATTATCACGAAGGGTGACCTTTCGGGTGTGGAAGGCGGTACGAATTCGATGAAAATTGTTAAAGTCGGTGATGTTGTGGGTGAGCGCGATTGATTGTTGGGTAGGTGGAGCTGTAAAAACATAAGCTTTGATTAGAGTTACAACACCAGCCTTTTTTAATAATCTGGATCGTCGTAACACGAAATGACAAACAGTTAGGAGAAAAATCATGGGAATGATTTCAATGCGGCAATTGCTCGATCACGCAGCGGAACACAATTATGGTGTGCCCGCGTTTAACGTTAATAACCTTGAGCAAATGCGTGCGATTATGGAAGCTGCCGAAAAAACGGATAGCCCGGTAATCGTCCAAGCCTCCGCTGGCGCCCGATCTTATGCCGGAGCGCCCTTTTTGCGACATTTGATTGTGGCGGCTGTTGAGGAGTGGCCCGATATTCCCGTTTGTATGCATCAGGATCATGGCGCCTCACCTGCAGTGTGTCAGAGATCCATACAGTTGGGTTTTACGTCAGTGATGATGGATGGCTCACTGGGAACAGATATGAAAACGCCTATGTCGTTTGAGTACAACGCGGACGTCACTCGTCGAGTGGTTGATATGGCCCACTCCTGCGGGGTATCGGTTGAAGGAGAGTTGGGGTGCTTGGGCTCGCTTGAAAGTGGCATGGCCGGTGAGGAAGACGGCTCAGGCGCGGAGGGAAAATTAAGTCAGGATCAACTTCTCACTGATCCCGAGGAAGCGGCTCAGTTCGTGAAGGAAACGGGCGTCGATGCGCTAGCCATTGCCATTGGCACCAGTCACGGCGCTTATAAATTTACCCGCCCACCGACCGGCGATATTCTCGCCATTGACCGGATTAAAGAGATTCATGCGCGCATTCCGGATACGCATCTTGTCATGCACGGCTCATCGTCCGTTCCCCAGGATTGGCTCGCCATTATTAATGAATTTGGCGGTGATATGGGGGAAACCTACGGCGTTCCGGTAGAGGAGATTCAGGAAGGGATTAAACACGGGGTGCGCAAGGTGAATATTGATACTGACCTCAGAATGGCATCAACGGGTGCTATTCGAAGATATATGCATAACAATCCATCGGCTTTTGATCCACGCAAGTATCTAGGCGAGGCAACAAAAGCCATGAGTGAGATCTGCGTTGACCGTTATGAGGCTTTTGGCACCGCTGGCCAAGGGTCCAAAATTAAAGCCCTTGATTTAGAGGTAATGGTCGAGCGTTATGACTCCGGAGAGCTTGATCCAACCGTCAATTAAACAGTTAATTTTTTGTGTAATTGCCTGTTGAGGCTGGATTCTTGGCCTAAAGCCGCAAAGAGATTAGGAAAATTTACATGCGTAGTTTGGTAACGGGCGGAGCCGGATTTATTGGCAGTCATATGGTTGATCTTCTTTTGGCAGAAGGGCACGAAGTCGTTGTTTTGGATAACCTCTCGACAGGGCATTTGGGCAACCTAAGCCACCTGGAAAACAACTCAAATTTCAATTTCCATGAAGTGGATGTTCGATCATCTGAAGAAATTAAACCTTATTTTGAAGGTGTTGATTGGGTTTTTCATTTCGCGGCATTAGCGGACATTGTTCCGTCAATACAAAGACCGCTTGGTTATATTCGTGCTGGGGCTGATGCGACAGTATCAGTTCTGGAGGCTTCTCGCCTTTCGGGAGTGGGCCGATTTGTTTATGCCGCATCATCGTCTTGCTATGGTATCCCTGATTTATATCCCACTCCGGAAAGTGCTGAAATTCGTCCGCAGTATCCGTATGCGTTGGCAAAGAATATGGGTGAACAATGTGTGATGCATTGGGCTAGGATATATAATCTCCCCTCGGTGTCTCTTCGGCTATTTAATGTTTATGGTCCGAGAGCTCGCACGACGGGTACTTATGGCGCCGTGTTTGGGGTGTTTCTCGCGCAAAAGCTTGCGGGACAGCCATTTACCGTTGTGGGTGATGGCACTCAGACTCGGGACTTCACTTATGTGTCTGATGTCGTGAAAGCATTTTTCGACGCTGCATATGCCTCGGTCAGTTCGGAGATTATGAATGTTGGATCGTCTCAGACCTATAGCATTAATCGGCTGGTGGAACTTCTTGAGGGTGATATTACCTATGTGCCCAAACGACCAGGGGAGCCAGATTGCACGTTTGCGGATATTTCAAAAATAAAGAAATTGTTGGATTGGAGTGCGAAAGTGAGTTTTGAAGAAGGTGTTTCACTGATGATCGAAAATATTGATTATTGGCGGGATGCTCCTGTTTGGGATCCGAGCAGTATCGAAGACGCGACCAAGGAATGGTTCGAGTATCTGGGCTAGGAATATGAGTAAATTTAATCAATATTTAGATTCTTTGCATCGTGTGATGAGCGATGCTGAAGTAACGGATGTTGAGCAGCAATCGTTGCCTCCAGGCGATGCAATTGAGCAGATTATTGTCTGGCTTCATGAGGTTCGCGATGCCCGAAAAAAGAATATTTTTATTGGCAACGGCGGAAGTGCGGCGATTGCGAGTCATATGGCAATTGACTACAGCAAAAATGGCCGACTGCCCTCTCTGGCATTTAACGATGGCGCAGCCCTAACTTGCCTTGGAAATGATCTTGGGTATGAGAATGTGTTTGCGGAGCAGATTGAGCTTCATGCGCGAGAAGGCGACTTGGTCTTTACCATTAGCAGTTCCGGGGCATCTCCAAATATCCTCGCAGCCGTTGATCGGGCAAGAAAAGTGGGTTGCCGTGTGGTCACGCTCAGCGGATTCCGCGAGAATAATCCGCTTAGAAATATGGGCGATCTCAATTGGTATGTGAAATCACCCGAGTATGGTTTTGTGGAGATCGCACACCTAGTGATTTGCCACACCATCTTGGATATTGAGATGGGTTGGAAACCTGCTCGCTAATAAATGATGTACAAACTTAGCTCTAGAATGAGATTAGGAGTGAGATTAAATTGAAACAGATCAAGCACATACTGGTTACTGGCGGCGCAGGCTATGTTGGGAGCGCACTTGTCCCGAGACTGCTTGATGATGGCTATAAGGTAACGGTTCTTGACCTCTATCTTTATGGTGAGGATGTATTTGGCCA
>SHBR01000076.1 GCA_004212795.1 Candidatus Thioglobus sp. | reverse complement strand
GAAGCTGATTCAGCCTTTATCTGTTATCTCACGGCAGAAAAATAACGGATATTCCTGAGAACACAAATCAGGAAACGTTTGGCTACCAAACCGTCTTCATCGCGCCCCCGTCGACGATAAGGGTTTCACCTGTAATATACGCAGCCGCGTCGGATAACAAAAACGCGCCTGCCCGACCAAATTCATCGGGCTCGCCAAAACGGCCAAGCGGCACCGTAGCGGCACGACTGTCCCAGAGTTTTTTAAACGGTTCACCCGTGCGGGCTGCTTGCGTCTCCATTAGACCTTTCAATCGGTCTGTATTGATTGCGCCGGGCACCAAATTGTTGACACGAATACCTTCACTGGCAAGCTGACGTGACAGGCTTTTGGCAAGGCTTGTGACGCCTGAACGCATGACGTTAGAGAGTAACAGCATATCAATTGGCTCTTTAACCGATGAAGACGTGACAGTCACAATCGATCCCGATTGACTAGAGCGCATTGACGGCAGCACCGCCCTAATCATTCGGACAGCACTCAAAAGGGTTAGCTCAAATGCCGATACCCACTCGACATCGTCAAAGTCATCAAAAAGACCGGCAGGCGGGCCTCCTGCATTGACAACCAGTCCATCAATCGACTCAAACGCATCAAGCGTGTCGTCACGCCATTTCAGTATCGAAGCGTGATCTCTGGCGTCCATCACGGCTGAAATTACCGATGCGCCCGTTTCATCCCGAAGCTTTGCAGCGCTTTCATGAACCCGTGGCTCTGTTGGTGCTGCAATGGATACGCGGGCGCCCTCCTTCGCGACCTGTCGAGCAATGCCCAATCCGAGTCCACGACTGCCTGCAGCCACCATTATGGTTTTACCTTTTAATCCAAGATCCAAAGTTATCTCCTAAAATGAAAATCGCGCTTTAAGAGTGAGCGATAGCCCATCGATCACCAAATGCCTGATCTTTATTATTAACTAGAGTTGACTCTCGACAGGGAGTATCCGCGATACAAATGCAAACAAGCGGAGAAAAATACCCGCATCCGGCTCACCGTCTAGTTTAATTGGCTCACCCGTCTCATAATCTTTACCGCTCCACATCAAACTTCCACTGTTATCCAGTTCAACTCGATAAGCAACGTCCGGGAGCAGTTCCAAAGCAAGCGTTGCAATCTCATTGGCCATCTCCGCATCGTCGATAATGACCCCCAATTCGGTATTTTGATAAACCGAACGAGGATCGAGGTTTAGCGACCCGATAAATGTCTTTTCCCGATCAAACACAAATGTCTTGACGTGCAGCCCCATCTTAGCGGCTTCCGCTGAGTCAAGTTCCTGACCGACTCTCGAATAAGGTCTATCCAGTTTAAGTTCGTATAACTCTACGCCTGCCTGAATCAACGGTTTCCGATATTTTGAATAGTGCCCGTGCACTGCGGCAACGTCATTTGCCGCAAGTGAATTCGTTAATACAATCACCCGACAACCCCGGGCGACTGCTTGCGCCAGAGCATCTACTCCTTTCTCACCCGGAATAAAATAGGGATTCAGTATCACGAGTTCCGTTGCGCTTTCCCTAAAATATTCCCACAGCGCAGGACCCAGATGCGTCTCCTCCTCAAACAGTGGTTCCCGAACTTTTTGGGGAAGATCTACCAGTACAGTCGTGGGGCCAATGCTGATCGGCAGGCGCTTCTCGTTAAGGTATTTTAAAAATGGCGTCGCCCGCAACGTTTCAATATAGAGATTATCTTTTTGACTCTCTGCGAACTCATGCAGTTCTTGCCATTGGCGTTGAATACCCTCTGGCGATTCTTCAGTGCCACTTAAAATGTCAATGTCATAACTTAAAGGGCTATTCCAGTATTGATCGAATTGAGCCGACACATCCGTGACGGCTGGACCAAATATCAACACATCCATGTCGAGAAAATTAGATTGATGATGCGCATCAAAATATTCATCTCCTATATTTCGCCCGCCGGTAATAGCCGCTGCGCCATCAATAATTAATGATTTGTTGTGCATTCGGCGCGTCACAATCCCAAACCGATACAAATACTCAAGCGCTCTATATTTGCGATTCGCAAACGGATTAAAAATCCTGATATCAAAATTGGGGTGGGCATCGAGGGCAAGTAAATAATCATCCTGGCCTTGCGTCCCCATATCATCTAGTAACAACCGCACCTGAATACCACGCTGCGCTGCCGTCAGCAATCTTTCTGCAAACAGATTCCCCGTTACATCATTATGAAAAAGATAATACTGGGCATCCACCGACCGACTCGACCGCTCTACGGCCGCTAGCCGCGCTGCAAAGGCATCAACGCCGTTTTGCAAATAAACTGCGGCACTCTCATCTTTGTTGTCAGCAAGCAACTCGCGAACATTTTGCTCAATTTCAGTATCGCCAGAGCCTTCGGGCGTGATCTGATCAACTCTTTGTACGGGCGGGGCTAGCGATGCGCATCCGCCAAGAAAAAACACGGCAAGCAGCGCGGCTATTTCACAGCGCACTTTTGATCTAAGCGGTGTCATTCAACTCCTCATTTGGTAAAATAACGAATTGTCGCAATGCTAGCAAAATTGTGGCGCTTAAAACGTCGTTTTTAACGAGCTTTCACAATTTTTGGTCTCAGAACTTATGGCTCAATCGAAAATTTTTCGAATAATCCGCGTATTCGTTATTCTGGTTTTTGCGTATCCGGTTATCGGAAATCTCCTGATTTTCTCAGGCCTTGCGCAAACACTGGCAAACATCAAACCTGAAAAGCTTACGATGAGCTGGGAGCGTGCATGGACGTTAATTCCGGGGACATTTTCTGTCGAAGGGTTAGAGTTCAACTCGACAACTCCCCGCAATCAGTTTGGCCTCAGTATTGATTCTGGCAACGTTTCAATCTCGATCCTTAGCCTTATCTCCCGTACCGTCAACATTACTGACGCCCATGGACAGGGCGTCGAAGTTCGTTATGCCAAAGTTAATGCGGTTTCTGCATCAGAAGAGTCATCGAATAATGTTTCACAACCGGCCTCGAGCAATTCTTCGGTCAGTTCAGACGCTACGACAACACCAGTCAAGACCAAGCCATCCTGGCACATTAAACTAGATAACACCTCTGCCAGCGAGATTCGGAAAATATCGATTCGTAACCTAACCGGTATCGATGACTTTGAGCTCAGCGGATCTGGCTCATTGGACAATCTTAAGATGAGTATTGTCACAAAAGGCGGTCCGATGAGTGTCAGCCATGCCAAGGGCGCCATGCTCATCAATGCTCCTGATACTTCAGCGAATTCCCAGACACCGCTTTCCGTGCAGGCTGAATTGCAGATTGCAGAGCACATGCCTCGACAGTTTAAAGGTAAGGAAAAACTGCAATTCTTTACCGGTGAGATTCGCGCCCAAGGCAATTTTGCAAGTCTTGGCGCCATGGAATTTCTTCCCGATCGGGATCTCAATCTCAATGTGGGAGGAAACGGCGAGCTTGATGCGGTTTTACTGCTCAAAAATGGAGAGATCACGGACGGATCGAGGCTTTCATTTGTATCGGATGAAATGCTCACGACTTTCCTGGATTTCCAATCTATCGGTAAAGGTGTCATTGAGGCTTCGGTCGATGCCGCTCGCGATAACCCTGTTCAAATTTCAGTGCAGGTTGACCAATTTGAACTCTCGCAAAGTCATCAGCCAGAAGTCAGATTTCTGGAGGGTACCGATTTAGACATCTCGGCTGAACTCAAGCGCCTGTTCATGTATTCCCAGAAAATTGAACCCAATAGCCTGTTTTCGTTCAACATTGCCAAGGGACGTATTAGCGATGTCGGGCATCTGAACAGGTTTATGCCGGCACAGACGGGAATCCAGTTTCTCTCCGGCGATGTGACAACCAGCGGTGGCCTTACGCTTGAAGGAGATGTTGCGCGTGGACAGTTTGTTACCGAGGGAAACGACGTGATCCTTACTGCTCAGGATCGCGACGTGAAAGCTGACTTTGAGGTGGTCTCCAAGTTAACCGAGGGAAACTACCGCAATCAGACTTATGGACTTAAGGACTCGTCCTTAAAACTTGAAAACGTTCAAATTCTGACAGACGCAAGAACAACAGATGAAGGCTGGTGGGGCGAACTCACGGTCGATCATGGAAGTCTCGTCTGGGGACGACCCATGAAACTGAACGGTCGCTTTAATTTATCGATGCGGGACGTTGAGCCTTTACTGGCCGGCTTTCGAGACCCTCAGAAGAAAGAATCGGCGCTCGACAAAATGCTTAATGTGAAAAATGTGAAGGGCAGTCTCATTACAAAAACTGAAGGTGATGTGATCGTAATGGATCCGATCTATATCGACAGCCAAGGACTCGAATTAATTTCCAGAATCGAATTTTCACCGCAATCGGTTAACGGCGTAATGTTTGGTAAATTTCGGAAAATGTCGGCGAATGTTGAGATTGTTGATAGCAAAGTCAAATTTAAAGGCTTTGGTGGAAGGGATAAAGTAACCAAACAAGTTAACCTGAAAGCGCTCGATGAATAAAGAGATAAAGAAGAGAAGCGCCTGGGATTCAGCGCGATGATTCGAATCGATCTACTATGACCTCTCAAATTGACCCCGATGTCATCGAGATCGCGAAGTCGCTCGCGGATACGGCTAGCGAAATCGGTCATAAATACTTTCGACTTAACCCTCAAATTGAGAAAAAGATTGACGGCAGCCCCGTAACGATTGCCGATCTTGAGATCGAACGGGCATTGCGGCAAATTATTCGTGAGCGATATCCGGATCATGGCTTTTATGGAGAAGAAGAAGGTCATGATAACTCTGAAGCAGAGTGGCTCTGGGTCGTTGATCCAATCGACGGCACGAAAAGTTTTGCGACCGGCAAGAGGACTTATGGTTGCCTCATCGCTTTGTGTTTCCAGGATAAACCAGTGCTTGGCATCATAGACATGCCGGCTCTGAATGAAAGATGGCTCGGGGTCCAGGGTAACCTGACCGAATATAACGGTACTGTTTGCCATACCTCATTGAATAAGAATTTGGATATGGCAACGTTGAATGCGACAACACCTGACATGTTCAATGAAATAGAGTGGCGCACTTTTTCAGCAGTGGGAAGTTCGGTCCGTTTTAGACAGTTTGGTGCCGATTGTTATGCGTACGGACTATTAGCCTCAGGCTTCACTGACATTGTCATGGAAGCGGGATTGGGTCGTTTTGACTATCTCGCTTTGGTGCCGGTCATCGAAGGCGCTGGAGGATGCATCAGCGACTGGCAAGGTGCCCCGTTAACGTTTGGCTCAGAAGGTCAAGCGCTGGCCAGCGCTAATGAAGCGCTGCATACCGAAGTGCTTGATCAAATACAAAAAATGGGCACGCAATGAGAAAACCCTTTTTTCGTGCGCTCTTGATTCTCACCATGGGTGTGGGGGGATGGGTTTACCAGTCGGTCGCGCTTGGTGATCAGAATCATCCAAGGCTTGATAGCCTGTTTCAGGAGCTGAGAGCTACAAATGACCAAGAGGCCGCTCAGGAGATTTCCGATGAAATCTGGAGACTTTGGCGAGAGGTTGATGATCCTGAAGCCGCGGAGCTTTTCGCGCTCGGGCAACGCGCAATGACAGAGCGTCATTACCGGACCGCTTATCGCCACTTCAGCGAACTAGTGACGACGATGCCCGACTTTGCAGAAGGATGGAATGCAAGGGCAACCCTCCTCTACCAAGTGGAATCTTACGATGAATCAATCAGTGACATCAAAGAAACCCTGCAGCGCGAACCTCGCCATTTTGGCGCGCTGGCAGGTCTAGGATTCATCTTCCTCAGACAACATCAGTTTGGTCCCGCAATAAACGTCTTCCGCGCTGCTCTGGAAATCAATCCGCACATGCCGCAAATTCATCAAGCGCTCAAACAACTTGAATTGCGCGAGGAAAACTTGATCGAACAAAACACCATCTAGAGTTTTACTTCTGCAGGCCATATTTTGGCTAACAACCAGGCAGACAAATCCTTCAATTCTTCTGGCACAACCGTGTGCGGCATTTGATAAGTCCGCCACTCAACCGTACAGGCATTCTCTTGAAGCACTTGGCGACTGGCCTCCCCTAGTGCAAGCACCAGAACTGGATCAAAGATACCGTGGGCAAGAAAAATGGGGGTCTCTATAGCTGTCGACGACTTTTCGGCCGAAAATGTTTCAGCAAGCGGTAAGTAAGTTGATAAGCCCACGATCCCTGCCAAAGCCTGCTCGCAGCGAAGACCATAATGCAATGCTACCGCGCCACCCTGAGAGAACCCTCCTACGATAATTCTCGAGCGTGGGATCCCGCGCTCACACTCTCGCTCAACAAGTTGCTCCACGATCTGTGAAGCCTCGTCTAGGCCGGCACGATCTTCTTGTTTAATGACTTCCAAGCCTGTCAGGTCGTACCACCCTCTCATTACCATACCCCCGTTAAGGGTAATCGGTCTTTCCGGAGCATTGGGCAAGACAAAACGCACCGGAAGGCCAGAGGGTAAATCCAGCATATCAGGAAGATCCTTAAAATCCTGACAATCCGCGCCAAGCCCGTGAAGCCAAATCACCGAGAAGACGGGAGCCGCACCGGTCTCGAGCTCGAGCGGCTTGTTAATATTCATATTCATGTTGACACCAGATTCGTTTTCTCGGATTGTAGCGTTTCAAAACCTTCTGGTGCCAAAAGCGTGCTCAAAAACCAGATCGCCATGATCTTTCACCAAACGGAGTGTCGACCTGAA
>SHBR01000075.1 GCA_004212795.1 Candidatus Thioglobus sp. | reverse complement strand
GCTGACCTATACGTCAATGGCGATGTATACGAAAGCCTATCAGCGATTGAAAAGAAAGCCTTGGAAGTTGCAGCAAATGCATCTTTGTCTAAGTCATTGTCTTACCGTATCTATGAAAACGGTAAAGCTCTGAAAGATTTGACAGCGAACCACGGTGTTATCTTGGAAGATACACCTGCAGACTACTTCACAGAATACATGGCGGCGGCGAAAAAGCTTCTTAAAGCAGCAGCTGCAGACAATGAATTCTTCGCAGAAGTATGGCAGTCACAACAAGACTTTGCTGACATCGTAGTTCCATTCTGGGCTGGTGCGCAGACGTCAAACGCTGGTTTGGGTAAAGCCCACGCCGACACTTTGGAGTAATGTTTTGATGATAATGTGCGGGGCCCTTCGGGGCCCCAAGCGTTGTCTTTTTTTGGCAAGAGCGTCAGGCTTGTTCCTAAAAAAGAACGCTCCCTTTAAATAGAGAGAGCACAGGAAGGGAGAACGGGACATGGCTGAAGAGGTTGTACCCGACGATTTAGAAATCGCGGACGAGTTGATCGCAGAGCGGCGGACAGAAAAACCGGGGGAAACACCCGAAGATATGACGCCGTGGCAGCGCCCCATTACGAGGTGGATTGATCTGATCAACGACTGGGCAGGTAAAATCTTGTGCCTGTTAATGGTTCCATTGATCGGCGTTATTGTAATCGAAGTGTTTTCTCGCAACGCCTTCGGCATTATGGCAAGCCATGGCTGGGACGAGACAGCCCGTGCATTAGGTCTCGGGCCGACCATGTTTGCCTACGACATCAGCCGTATGATTTCAGGTGTTTTGTTCATGGGTGCTGCGGGTTATGGTCTTATGCGTGGTGTTCATATTCGGGCTGATTTCTTATATCGGAACTGGTCTGATAAAACTCAGGCTACGGTGGATGCAATGCTTTATATGGCATTTTTCATACCATCTATGATCTTCTTTACCATCATTGCTGTTCAATTTTGGGAGGTTGCATACAAAACTAGCGAAACCGCGTTTGATAGTACATGGCAGCCAGTTTTATGGCCAGCGCGCTTGGCAATGCCCGTTGGGGGACTACTTCTCTTACTTCAAGGGTTTCCTGAACTTTTCCGCGCCCTTCACAAAATGGGCAAAGAGCGTGAACACTATTTCGTCATGGCGATGCCCGCGTATTTTATCGCCTTGGGTTGGCTGGTCATGGCTGTTTTCTATCCAGATGCGACACCAGGTGGTGAATGGTTTAGTGACATCATGTCTGCGCGTCCGGACCTATCAAAACCCATGATTGGTTTGATAATGTTGGCCGCGATGATCTTTGTGATCTTTATCGGCTTTCCAATTTCGTTCACGTTGATCTTTTTGGCTTTTGTGTTTGGTATTTGGGGATCCAACTTCAAACTCACAACACTTTTGATGACGCTGAACACAAACTCAACAATGCTGAACGACCAACTTATGGCGGTTCCTCTTTTCATCTTGATGGGTATCGTCATGGAGGCCGCTGGTCTAATGGAGCGTTTGTTCGCATCTATTCAGATGATCATGTCCCGTGTGCGCGGCGCACTTTATATCGCCGTGTTGATCGTTGCCACGATCTTTGCGGCAGCCACGGGTATTGTGGGGGCCTCCGTTACTTTGTTGGGTATTATGGCGGGGGCAACGATGAACCGCTCGGGCTATAACGTTCAACTTGCGGCCGGTACTATTACAGCGGGTGGCACGTTGGGTATTTTGATCCCACCATCCATCATGTTGATTGTTATGGGCCCTGTCCTAGAAGTATCTACACTGGATCTATTCCGCGGGGCGTTTATCCCCGGTGCGCTACTTGCGACCTTGTACCTTGTCTACACTTTGGGACGGTGTTGGCTAGATCCAGACCTTGGACCAATTCTGTCAGATGAAGACCAACCGGAAACCTCTGATTTCTATGGCGCCGAAGTTGCCCTCATATCTTTGGGTGTTCTAACCATTTGTCGTATCTTTGGCCTTGGTATTAGTGGGGCCTTTGGCGGCGTTGTTCCATTCGGTGGATTGATTGTGTTGGGATCTGTTTTGCTATTTGCCTATCGCGCCTATCGCAATCTAACGGTTCTGCGCATTGCGCTTCCTTTGGCAATTTTGTTCCATGGCTACATGGTCCTGGCGAATTGGGCCGAGGGCTTCCCAACTGTTTCCGTCGTCTTATTTGCCTTTATGATCCTGCTAGGGGTCTTGGCCTCGTCCATTTATCGAAGCGACGCCGATGGGCGTTTTGAATTCTCAGACCTGTGGGATGAATTCTTTGCCGGCCTGATGCCACCAACGATTTTGATCTCTTTTGCTTTGGGTTCCATCCTATTGGGCTTTGCAACGCCAGCAGAAGCCGCGGCAATGGGCACATTTGGGGCAATTCTTTTGTCCATCGGGTATCGCAAATTTACGTTCCCTGGTTTCTTTGATTGCATGATCAAAGCTTTAGAAATCACCGTTTTGATTATGTTCCTCGTGGCTGCTTCAAACTTCTTTGGGGCTGAATTCTCAAGCCTTGGAACCCCCAAGATGATGACAGAGCTGCTTTTGGGGCTGGATATGTCACCATACCTGATCCTTTTGATGGTGATGGCGCTGATCTTTGTTCTTGGGTGGCCGCTAGAATGGGTGCCGATCGTGTTGATCGTTGTGCCGGTCCTTTTGCCAACTGTGGCAGCCTTGGATATCCACGGCTTGAGCCGTTACGACCTTATGGTGTGGTTCGGAATTCTTGTTGCGGTAAACCTGCAAACGGCGTGGTTGTCCCCACCTGTGGCTTTGTCGGCCTACTTCCTAAAAGGCGTTGTGCCAGACTGGGATCTCAAAGACATCTACTTGGGCATGATGCAGTTTATGCTGATCCAGCTCATCGGATTGATATTGATTTTTATCTTCCCACAGATCGTTCTTTGGTTGCCAAACCAAGTCTTTGGTCAATAGGAAGAGATCATGAGCAGATCAACCTGGTCCTAACAAAAATGGCCCATGATCGTCACTGTTGTCGGTCTGGGCCTCTCAGGCTGGCTTGGCCTAGATCTGTTTGTAGCAGTTGAATAATTCGCGACTATACCCCAGCGGCGCAGGCAAGAGACCGACTGAGGGGGGCGCAATCTATGCAGGGACCGCAGCACAGGTTAGCCGTTGCGCCCGCGCAACGTTGGGCAACGCGACCGGTGGTTAGCGAGGCAGAAAGTGTAAAGGCGCTTAATCGGGCATGTAAACGAGGTTGGGAGAAGATTGCTGCGGCCCATTGTAGAACAACATAGTCCCATCCCCAACAGATCAAACCCTAGAAGCCATCAGTTCACCCCCCGTCATCAACTGGGGGTGGTTGCTTCAAGGGATACCCAAGCGCTTTAGGATGTAGATGTAATAGTGTCTTTCCCCCTTAATTATCTAAAATGATCATTGCTATAGTTCCAGCCTGTTTAATAAGAAATGTTTTTTGATTTATCACGACGATATTTCAACTATGCTCGGATCCGAAATAGACTGAACATTACGTCTTTAATTTTCACTTTAGTGAGTTATATTTGTAGGTAGAGATTTTCCAAGTTGACTACAGATTCATTGTAGACGTTTGGGAAGACAATATATCGCGCTCATTTATGGGGTGAAGGTCGAGAACGGTTGATAAGTGCATAATTTATATCGGTTTCTTGCTCTTAATGGTCTGATGATGGGGGATCGTCTAACGGTAGGACTGCGGACTCTGACTCCGCCAATCCAGGTTCGAATCCTGGTCCCCCAGCCAATAAATACGCCTTTGAGGAGCGCTTTAATGGGTGTGTTATCAATGAGCGGTCTTTGATCGATATTCGGGCGATTTGCAGAGCAACCCGTACTCACGGTATGTCACTTTGTATTTTTAAGAACGATGTCAGGTTTTCGAGGTTATTAAACGAGCACCGTTTAAAGGGGCGAGATGACTATATTTAAGGGAAAACGGTAATGGCGAGCGAAGAAATTCCTGTAGCAGTCGAGGGGGGCTATCGACTCATGCCGACCCGATTACAGGAGAAAATCGGTGACGACAAAACCAGGTGCAACCTTTGTCTATGGCAGTGTGGGTTACATCATGGTCAAAGAGGGTACTGTCAGGCACACGTCAATCGAAATGGCACGCTGTATAACCTATCTTATGGGATCGTTTCGGCAATCGATATTGGTCCAATTGAATCAAAACCGGTAAAACATTTTCGTCCAGGCACTCAAGTCATGTCGGTCGGCAGCTATGGATGCAGCTTTCGCTGTGGCGGATGCCATAACCTTGATATTTCATGGGGCACGGAAGCGCTGGATGAATTAGCCCGGGGTCAGTCCAAAGCCGCATTTGTGACGCCCGAGCGATTAGTTCAGGCAGCTATTGATAGCCAGGTTCAAGGTATTGCTTTCACTTATTCTGAGCCTGCGGTCTGGCTGGAGTATGTTCTTGATGTTGCAGAGATTGCCCATGAACGGGGCCTTTATACCGTTTATGTCAGTAATAGTTTTGTGACTGATGAGGCGCTTTCTCTATTGAAAGGAAAAATCGACGTGCTTTGCTCTGATATCAAAAGTATGTCGGATGACTTCTACAAGGAGATCTGTCCGAGGGCAAGCGTCTCGCAGGTATTAAGTTCGATAAAAACTGCTCATGATCTCGGAATTCATGTTGAAACCCGGACTAATGTAATCCCCGGGTACAACGATGATGAGAAAGAGCTCCAGCAGATCGCTGAGTGGATTGTTCGGAACTTGGGTGCTGACAGTCCTTGGCATGTCACCCGGTTTTATCCTGCGTATCGCTTGGCGCATGTGCCTTCGACTCCAGTTGAAACGCTTGAGCGTGCAGCTACCTTGGGGCGGCAGGCAGGGCTTGGCTCTGTTTATGTTTATGCCGATAAAGGTTGTGATTGTGCAGACGAGAATGCGCCAGTTGCAGATTATCTACCGGGCTGGGAATCGTTGCATGAGGTAAATCAGTGCGAAGAGTCATGTTGTGGTGAGGATGGGATTCTGATCACTCGCTACGAACGGGAGGCCGGACTTCTCCCAAATGCGAGCGTAAAATAGATCCCTCGTACCGTAAAAGTTTAGACGTGTTTCAATCATGATAAGAGCAGGCATTATTGGCGGGACTGGCTATACCGGAGTTGAACTGTTGCGTCTGCTGGTGGGTCATCCTGAGGTTGAACTGGTTGCAATTAGTTCACGCACGGAAAAAGGTAAGGCGGTCAGTGACATTTTTCCGAGCTTACGCGGTCGATTGGATCTTTCGTTCTGCGATCCTGAAGAGTCGGCGCTTGATCAATGTGATGTGGTCTTTGCGGCCACACCCAACGGCGTGGCGATGACACACGCTCAGTCGCTCCTGGATTCGGATACGTGTTTCATTGATCTTTCAGCAGATTTTCGAATTAAAGATCCAGAAATTTGGCGTGAGTGGTACGGAATGGATCACGCATGTCCTGAACTCATTGGTCAGGCGGTATACGGACTGCCTGAGATTAATCGAGAGCAGATTGTTGGGGCGAAGTTGGTTGCAAACCCGGGGTGCTATCCGACTGCGGTAACCCTTGGATTTACGCCACTTCTCGAAAACAATTTGGTAGAGAAGAGTTCGCTGATCGCGGACGCTAAATCGGGTGTGTCAGGCGCGGGGCGGGGCGCCGCAGTGGGCACGCTAATGGCGGAGACCGCCGACTCATTCAAGGCCTATGGCGTAAACGGTCATCGACACTTGCCGGAAATCCGGCAGACGCTTTCGGAAACTGCCGGGGCGACCGTCGGGCTAACTTTCGTGCCACACCTGGTACCGATGATTCGAGGGATTGAGGCGACCTTGTATGCCCGCCTGACGGATACCACGATTGATCTGACGGCGTTATACCAGGAACGATTTAAATCAGAGCCTTTTGTCGATGTAATGTCTAGTGGATCACTTCCTGAGACAAGAAGTGTCCGTGGATCCAATCAGGTGCGAATTTCCTGTTTTCGACCCCAAGGGGGCGATATTGCGGTCATCATCGTAGTCGAAGATAATCTGGTGAAAGGCGCGGCGGGCCAGGCGGTTCAGAATATGAATTTGATGTTCGGATTTAATGAGACCACCGGTTTGATGAATTTGGCTCTTTGGCCTTAATCTTTGTGAGCGAAAACTTGAGATATCGGTCTGTTGACCTCATATCACTATTTTCGCAAGGAAAAAATAAAAATGAATGATGCCACTGAATTACTCCTGACCGATAGCGCTGTAAATCAGTTGAACACGCTTATCACGTCTAAAGCGAATCCCGAACTTCGCTTTAGAGTCTATGTGCAGGGGGGAGGCTGTTCAGGGTTCCAGTATGGCTTCCAGTTTGAAGACGAGCAGGCCGGCGATGACATAGAGTTTGATCGCGGAGGGGTCAGGGTAGTGGTAGATCCGCTGAGTCTTCAATATCTCGGTGGAGCTGAAGTCGATTTCATCGATGACCTGATGGGGACTCGCTTTGTGGTGAATAACCCCAATGCGTCGACAACTTGTGGTTGCGGGGCATCGTTCGGAATTTAGCCGCGACTGCTGACTTTAAGGAAGATATACCGAGCCCAGTATCGCGCGTTTCGTGGCGCCTGTTACTTCTGGCAGGTTTGCTGTTTGCAGACTGATGCGTTGACGGGCTAGCCATGCAAAAGCAATGGCTTCGACCCATTTAGGATCTGCTCCGAGCGCGTCAGTTGTTGATACTTCTGCCCGATCGATTTGTGATTGGATCAGCTCTTTAAGTCGTGTGTTTTGTGCGCCACCACCGCAAAGATATATTTTTTTGACTTCAGGCAGAAACTCAAGAATGGCGTCGACCACCGTATGCGCAGTGAGGGTGCACAAGGCTGCCTGAACATCACACGGTTTCTCGTTACCCTTGAGAAAAGCGTTAAGCCAGTCGAGATTGAAATACTCAAGACCCGTAGATTTTGGCGGCTTCCTTGAGAAATATCGATCTTGCTGAAGCGGTAGCAGAAGTTCTTCATCTACTAGTCCGGTTCTCGCCCAATCGCCGTTGTGATCCCACCGATTATCCTGATGAAGCTGGATCCAGCGGTCCATGAGTGTGTTACCCGGTCCCGAGTCAAA
>SHBR01000074.1 GCA_004212795.1 Candidatus Thioglobus sp. | reverse complement strand
CGACCGGTGTACGCCTGATATTGCGGAATCGCGATCGCTGCGAGAATACCAATGATCGCAACCACGATCATTAGCTCTATCAACGTAAAACCAGCCTGATCTTTCTTTCGTTTCGACTGCGTTAAATCTTGCATCATGTTTTCCAGTTTAGCTTTCATCATGTTGCCCTCGTAATTAGCTAAAAGTTTCCAAAATTCTCAGGGTTCTAATGCAAAAATTAGGCCCTTATGTTTTTATTCTAACCCAACCTCAAGAAACTACCGCCCTCAGAAAGGGCCAGAGATATTCCTTACAGGATAAAGTGAATTTACAAATTAACCCGAGCAGCCGCTAATCATTAGATGCCAAATTGCAATCTTTCACCGATAAATCCGGCTCCCTTTCACTATATTTCGCTAATCACATGCGAAATTCTGAAAAGCGGTGGAAAAACTGCTTGAAATAGCCAATACGTTGGCGAGATACAATTTATTTCAATAAAAATTATCGACTTATACTGTTACGTTAAAATTAGGTTTTAGTCAGCAACGATTGTCACTTTGGCCGTCATTTTTTATAGGATTTCCTTTTTTGAGCTCAAATCCAGCCCCAGACACAACCCCGTCACCATTTTCCATGATGGTTCGCGGCACCAGTCTTATGGGGCTCGCCAAACGCATCGCCGAGAAAGGTCTGCTCTCAAAAGAGCGCGTGCAAAAGATGCTCGAGGCCGCACAAAATAATAAGCAGTCGTTTCTACGTGAAGCGCTTGAAACAGGCGAAATTGATCGCGCCCAATTACTCCAATGCGCATCAGAAGATTCAGGCCTGCCGCTTTTGGATCTCAAAGCATTTGATCTTTCAAAGCGGCCTAAAGATCTTGTCGATCGACGTTTTATCGAAACGCACGGTGTACTGCCGCTTTATAAACGGGGCACCAAGGTTTTTCTAGCGGTTCCGGATCCTGCTGATGTTGGGGGTCTTGACGCCTTTAAATTCCAGAGCGGGTTTGGCGTTGAAGCAGTTCTGGTCGATCCCAACATTCTCAACAAAATCATCCGGGACATCCTGAGCGGTATCAGTTCGGAACTGGCCGATCTGGATGAGGACCGCGACCTTGACACCTTCGCGGGACAATCCAATGCTGCGGACAGCTTGGAGGATGCCGAAGCCGACACGCCCGTTGTCCGGTTTGTTAACAAAATTTTTATGGATGCCATCAGCCAGAAAGCGTCTGACATCCATATCGAGCCCTACGAAGAAAGGCTTCGGATCCGATATCGACTCGACGGCGTCTTGCATGAGATTGCTAATCCTCCGCCGTCATTGACCTCAAGGATCACCGCACGCATCAAAATACTCGCTCGGCTTGATATTGCCGAACGACGTGTGCCGCAAGATGGTCGGATGAAACTCACGCTCTCCAAAAATCACGAGATCGATTTTCGGGTCAGTACACTGCCCACCCAATTTGGCGAAAAAGTAGTCATTCGGGTGCTCGATAGCAGTGGCGCCGAGCTTAGCTTGAAGGCGCTAGGGCTAGAAGAAGATCAATTCAAGCTCTACGAAGAAGCGATCAGCAAACCCTACGGCATGATTTTGGTCACGGGTCCAACAGGCAGCGGCAAAACAGTATCGCTTTATTCAGCTTTATCAACCCTAAATTCGCCAGAAATAAATATCAGCAGCGTCGAGGATCCTATCGAAATTAATGTTCCCGGCATTAATCAGGTCGCCATCAACGAGCGCGCGGACCTTACCTTCGCAGTCGCGCTACGGGCATTTCTCAGGCAGGATCCGGATGTCGTCATGGTTGGCGAGATCCGGGATCTCGAAACAGCTGACATCGCAGTCAAGGCATCACAAACCGGTCACCTTGTTCTTTCGACTCTACATACCAATGATGCGCCCTCAACGGTTGTTCGTCTACTGAACATGGGCGTTGAGCCATTCAATGTTGCTTCATCGGTACACCTGATCATGGCGCAGCGACTCGTCAGAAAGTTGTGCAGCCAATGCCGTCAACCCGCGAAGCACCCCGACGAAGCTTTAATTCGCGCAGGATTCTCCCCCGAACCGGATATCGGCGAGATCAAAATCTACGGACCCGGCGGATGTGACGAATGTACCGGCGGCTATAAAGGCAGAACCGGTATCTTTCAGGTGATGCCGGTTACCGAGGCGGTCTCGACCATGATCCTTCGAGATGCAGGTCAGGACGCAATTGAACAACAGATTACACACGAAGGCGTACTCAGCTTACGTCAAGCGGGTCTCAAGAAAGTTCGTGCCGGTATCACAAGCCTCGAGGAAGTGCTTCGGGTAACCAGCAGCTGATTCAATGGCAGGAAAAGAATCCAAGCCAAACATCGTATTTGTCTGGTCGGGCATAGACCGACAGGGTAAAAAAGTCTCGGGAGAGCTCGACAGTCAAGGTCCCGCATACGTACGAAGCATCCTGCGCCGACAAGGCATCAGTGTAAAAAGTATCCGGAAAAAGCCCAAACCACTTTTTTCAAAAAAAGTAAAGCCGAAAGATATCGCGATCGCGAGCCGCCAAATCGCCACGATGCTGGGCGCCGGAATACCCATCGCACAATCCTATAAGGCCATCGCAGCAGGCACCGATCATCCCAAGATCAGGGAGATCTTTGACAGTATTCGAGTCGATGTCGAAGGCGGCACTAGCCTTAGCGAAGCACTGGCAAAATTTCCCAAACAATTTGACTCGCTGTATACCAGTCTGATTGCTGTCGGTGAACGATCTGGAAATCTCGATGATCTCATGGAAAAAATTGCAAGCTACAAAGAAAACATCGAGGAGATTAAAGCCAAGGTGAAAGGCGCTATGTGGTATCCCGTGGCAGTTCTTGTCGTTGGATTTATTGTCACTGCGCTTCTGTTGGTGTTTGTAATTCCCCAATTTGAGGGTTTGTTCAGCAGTTTTGGTGCAAGTCTCCCCACGCTCACTGCTGTCATGATTGATCTCTCACGAGGCTTCAGAGATAACTGGCCGATTATTTTTGGCGTAATTTTTGGGGCCATATTTTTTTTGGTGGCCAGCTACCGAAAATCTGCAGCCATGCGACATCGGTTTGACCGGCTGTCATTACGTATACCCGTGTTTGGCAGTATCCTGCGAAAATCTGCGATATCGCGATTTACGCGCACGATGGCCACCATGTTTGGTTCTGGCGTCAATATGGTCGAGGGTCTTGAGTCCGTGGCGGGCGCGACGGGCAATCTTGTTTACTACGATGCCTGCTTTGAAATTCGGGATGAAGTCAGCACCGGACAGCCGCTTTCAGTGGCAATGGCGCAAACAGGTCTCTTCCCATCGATGGTGCTCCAGATGACGTCCACGGGCGAAGAATCGGGCGATCTCGAGGGAATGCTGAATAAAGCGGCTGAATTTTACGAGCGCGAAGTCAGAGAGGCGGTGGACAACATGAGCAAGTTAATTGAACCCATTATGATTACCGTCTTGGGCGGCATCGTTGGCACGCTGGTCATTGCGATGTATTTGCCGATCTTCATGATGGGCTCAGTCATCTAAATATCGTGCTGCGCGGATGACTCCGGCTCTGGACATGTTGCTCCGTGAGGACATCACGCTTTGGATCATCACCGGAATATTCTCTCTTCTGATCGGCAGTTTCCTGAATGTCGTCATTGCCCGTATACCGCGACAGATCATCTGGTCTGAAGCTGAAAAAAGTGCCCGGGGCGAGAAACCGCCCGGCATTGTCTGGCCGGGCTCACACTGCCCGGGCTGCAAACACCCGCTCTCATGGTTTGAGAATGTACCCATCCTGAGTTTTTTTCTGCTGGGTGGCCGTTGCCGCCACTGTCATATCTCAATCTCGGTCCGTTATCCCGTGATTGAGGTTTTTTGCGCCACACTTTCAGTAGTCGTCGTGATGAAGCTAGGCGTCCAATGGTTAACGCTGGCAGCGCTGGTATTCACCTGGTTTTTGATTGCGCTCGCTTTTATCGATCTTGAACATTTTCTGTTACCCGACAAATTAACGATCCCGCTTATTTTTGTTGGATTAATAACAAGTGCACTTGGCGGATTTACCGATCTCACGTCATCTTTAATTGGCGTCATTGCGGGTTATCTCTCGTTATGGATCGTCTACCAGATATTTCGACTCCTGACGGGAAAAGAAGGCTTCGGTTTCGGTGACTTTAAAATGCTGGCTGCAATTGGCGGCTTTATTGGTTGGCAGTTATTACCAACAGCCGTACTCTTAAGCGCCGGAACGGGTGCAGGAGTGGGCGTAATAATGATACTGTTGAAGCGTCAGCAACGCGGTCAAGTGGTGCCATTTGGCCCGTATCTGGCTGGCGGTGGATGGCTCACACTGCTGTGGGGACCCGAGCTAAATGAGTCGTTTTATTTGATCATTGCATTGTAGGAGATCGCTATCTTTAAAGTTGGCTTGACGGGCGGAATCGGCAGTGGCAAATCTGCCGCCACGGACTATCTTGCAACGCTAGGGGTTCAGATTCTTGATGCCGACCGATTTGCGCATCAGGTGACCGCCAACGGGCAGTCTGCGGTTGCCGAGATCGCGCAGCAATTAGGCCAACAGGTCCTGACAGCTTCCGGTGATCTGGATCGTGCCATGGTCCGTCAAATTGTTTTTACCGATAAATCCAAACGTGAAGCGCTTGAGGCCATTGTGCATCCAAAAGTGCGATCCGCCATGAACGCAGCCGCGTCCAACGCGCAGTCTCCTTACGTTGTTTATGCCATCCCGCTGCTCGTCGAGACTCAACAAACAGGCAAGTTTGATCATGTTGTGGTCATTCAGGCTAATCATGAGCTTCGCAGACAGCGGGTATTAACTCGAAGCGGTCTAGACACGGAGAGTTTTGATCAAATTATGGCCTCTCAGGCATCAGATCAAGAACGAGCAGCGGTCGCGAACACGGTTATTGTTAACGAAAGCAGTCTCGATCAGTTGCATCAGGAGATCGATAATCTTCATCTAAATTTATCTGCTCTTGCGGCTGAAAAATAAGAATGATTTCCAGACAAACCGTTGCCGACGCCCTGACTCGATTTGACCGTCTTGAAGAGGCGAATACAGAGCTCACTCGTGCCGCCGTCACGCTTTTTATTACAAAAACGACGGAGCATACTGGCCTTGGCATATTGCTTACCCGGCGAGCTGCCACCCTGCGGCGACACGCGGGTCAATACGCGCTCCCGGGTGGACGTGTTGATCCCGGTGAGTCAATCGTTCAGGCCGCACTACGGGAATGCGAAGAAGAAATTGGCCTCAAGGCATCAACCAATGACATCGTCGGCACGCTCGATGACTTTGTTACCCAATCGGGTTTTTGTATCACACCCGTCGTCGTTTTTTCAGAGAACCCGGTCACGCCCGTCCCTGACCCTACCGAAGTAGAGCAGGTATTTAATATTCCATTGCCCGAGCTTGAATCTGCAAGTGCCCACCAGCCTGAATCTGATCAGCCCAGTTCAGAAAAAGATGGATTTTCGCTTTCGCTGCCAACCGTCGGTCATCAAATATATGCGCCCACCGCGGCTATCTTGTTTCAGTTCCGTGAAGTCATTCTCCTCAACCGACAGACTCGAGTAAGTCACCTCCGGCAACCCCAGTTTGCCTGGCGTTAAGTACGCTTAATCACGAGCGAACAAATCCGCTCAAGAAGTGTTCGATTCCCTTCAAGAAAGTTTATCTTCGACAGGTTCTCTTCGTTTACCCATTCAAGCGCCTGGCACTCAAGACCCTTTAGATCACCAGAGAATGCTGTGATGTGCCAAAAATGAAGCAATACGCTGGCGTCCGGATAGTCATACCGGGTTGTAAATAACGGCTCTGCTGAATGGACAGCCAGGTTAGTCTCTTCGCGAAACTCACGCACCAACGCGTTAAAAGCGCTTTCACCCGGTTCCAGTTTTCCGCCCGGAAATTCCCATTGACCGGCAAAATCTTTTCCTGCTGGACGCTGGCCAACTAATAGACAGGATTCAGAATTAACCGCAACGCCTACCGCAACCTGGGTGGTATCAGGTTCGGTATTCAGCATTAATCGTGATGTAGTCATGCGTAAAATCGCAGGTCCACACTCTAGCTTTCGATCGACCCACGCCAAGATTAACTTCGATACCCACTTCTTGACCTTTTAGATGTTCAGCTACCAGTTTTTCGTCATAGCCTTCTACTCGCCCACCCGCTTGGGCGATCGTGACGCCGCCCATTGCCACTGAAAGCATTTCTTGATTTAGGGGAGCGCCAGACTTTCCAACCGCCATTACGACTCGACCCCAATTCGCGTCTTCCCCAGCGATCGCCGTCTTCACTAAAGGAGAGTTGGCTATTGCAAGCGCTGCTTTTTTTGCGCTTGCCGTTGAGCTTGCGCCGCACACGTCAACGGTTATAAATTTTTGCGCACCTTCCCCATCCCGCACGACTTGGGTGGCGAGATCAATTAGAAGATCTTTCAATGCTCCTCGAAACAGTTTTAGGTCTGGCGCGTTTTTGGTTTTCGGTACGCGGTTTCCCGCGTGGCCTGTCGCGGCCAAGATAAGCGAGTCGCTGGTCGAGGTATCGCTATCGACCGTGATACTGTTGAAAGAGGCCTGAACCCCTTCGCGAAGAAGATCATCGAGTACCGTCCTCGAAATACTGGCATCAGTAAACACAAACGCCAACATGGTCGCCATGTCCGGCGCGATCATGCCAGACCCTTTAGCAATACCGCCGATCGTAATATCCGTCTCACCGATCTTTGTTTGCCGAAAAGCGCCTTTGGGATAGGTATCTGTTGTACCGATCGCCTGAGCCGCACGCAACCATGAAGCCGGACGAGTTTTGTCGCTTATCCGCTTGAGCGCTCGATCAATACGATCGACCGGAAGCGGCTCACCAATCACGCCGGTTGACGCGATCAGCACTTCGGACACCTGGCAGCCGACGGCCTTTGCCGCCATTGCGGCCGTTGATTTAACATCGATATGACCCTGAGCGCCTGTAAACGTGTTCGCGTTCCCACTGTTTACCAGTAATGCTCGCGCCTTGCCTTTACTGACTACTTCCCGACTCCACTGAACCGGCGCAGACGCCGTAGTGGATTGCGTAAAAACACCCGCAACCGTTGCTCCCTTGTC
>SHBR01000073.1 GCA_004212795.1 Candidatus Thioglobus sp. | reverse complement strand
CACGAAACCTGCGTCGGTGTTGTCAACGTCAAAACCGATCTCCTGCCCTTTTTTGATCCCTTCCAGCATCTTCGGATCGTTAACCTTGAACACCATGGACATAGCTGGCATACCGTATTTATCGATAGGACCGTGGGCGATAACGATCTTGCTCTGTTCAGGACGAATAGATTTGATAAAGCCATGCGCGTCTGACGCGGTGGCTGATATTGTTTTTTCCTGAGCTTGAACAGATACGTTAGCCTCGAATCCCGCTGGGTTTAGGAACTTCTGCCCGATCGAAGCGTTCCAAGTCTCATCTCCATTGAATCGCTCAATCCAAGATAGCTCCGCTTCGAGTGGCAAAACGCCATCAAAGATGGCGCCTTCCATGCTCGGAGAAAGCGGATGTTGCGATGCATCCAGTACGGATGGCACTTGACCTGACGGCTTGTCCAATTCCTCGGACATCGCGGGGAACACATACAGTGCGAAAATCGGGGCGATCAGGATGGCCCGCTGCATTTTTTTATTACTCATTCTTCCTCCAGACGTACCAGTCTTTCGAATGGGTCTGCCCAATCCGTCGGGTGGACGGACTCTTCAGTTAGTCAACGCGCGACAAAACGCGATGAACGCAGTTAGCAAACAGTGAGGTGGAAACTAGTAACGTGGAGGTTTGAGGGGAAGCTCTTCGCTTTCCAGAGGATGGTAGGCCCAAAGGAACTTTTGGTGTAGGTCGTTATGATTGAGGTTAAACACGGAGGCAGGGTGAGAAAGCCCACCGATGCATATCGAGCACCTCATATCGCACCCATCGATCGCGGAGCAGTCTTTCTCCGAGAAATGGCTCTCGTGGGAATCATGAATACTCGATAACTTAATTGACGGATTTTGGTGATGAAGTTGATGCTCGACTTGGTGTTGCGCGCTGCCTTCTTTGTCTACAGGTGCATCGCCCCACGCATTTGTCAGTGGAAAGACTATCCACACCGCCACGACCGGGACTAGACGCCAACGGTTTGAGAATTTCCTAAAAAATGAAAGCATTTGGGAACAGTGTATGGTGTCTCAGTAAAAATCTCACATCGATTCAAAGTTATTGATACCCCTGACGGACTTTTAAACTCCAAGGCCATCGATAAGAGCTGTCGTTTAACACGATAAGTGTACAGCAGGTACTGAAGCAGGCGTCAATTTCTGATCACAATGGCGTACCCACGACGCTTCTGTTATTGGTTTTTACTAAAACCCTCGCTTTTTTTGGTCTTTTTTGATGATCTTTCCTAGATATTTGCGCTGTAGCCCTCTGAATACCCAGCACTCCCTCTGCAAACAGAAGGCCAGTCCATGTAACTTTTCTTAGTGAGGACTTATCATCAAGCTATGCCGAGAATTTTGATATTTTTAATAGATGTCCTTCCGCACATTTTCGCATCACTTCGTTGCTTTTTAACGACAATGTGAGACAAAATCCCTCCCCCCGCTTTATGCCTGGGATATAACTAAAGTTCCTGATATCAAAAAGGGGTAGGTACCCACTGTACCTAATATGTACCTAACTCCATGTCAGTTCAGTCCACTTAGGTACAGTAGATGCAGGGCTGGGATTCGTAAAACCGCTTTATTTACTGAAGTTTTAAGAGTTTCACTGACAACAACAGTGGACTCATAATCCATTGGTCGAAGGTTCGAGCACTTCCAGTTTAATCCGACTTTTTAACAACTCCACAAATGCCCGCGAACTCGGTTTGGTTGGGGCTTGCCGATTGTGATACACGTTGATGTAATCGGGTAACGGTATCGAAAGATTGGGTACGCGTACCAGACGCCCTGCATCGAGACGGTCTTGCACCGTACGCGCCCAACCCAGCGCAACGCCTTCACCGAGTTCGGCCAGGTCCAGATACATGGGGTAGGTATTGAGAACAGTAATGGCCGACGAGTGCGGCAATGTGACATCGAATTCAGCGAGAAACTCGTGCCAGTCAGGCCAGGCCCGATTGCGTTGCTCAAGACTCAGAAGCGGCTTACTCGCGAGCTCCTGCGGGTCTCCCGGGTTATTCAAACTGTTAAACAAATCCGGCGAACACACCGGAAACAGCAGGTCGTCGCCAATCGATTCAATCACGAATCGTTGTTCGGCCCAACGGCCTTGCTGCAAGCCGAAATCAAATGCCTCGAGAGTTTCTTCGATAGGCTCGGGAGACACGACGATCCGCAATCGTACCTGCGGATGTTGACGCTGGAACTCTCCCATACACGGCGTGAGAATTGCACTACCAAGACCCAGATCTGAATAGATCGTTAGTATCTCGAAATCCTGACTGTTTAATCGCAACCGGTCCGTCGCCTGAGCGATGTCAGAAAGCGAGTGGCGTACTGTATATGCATATTCCCGCCCAGCAGTTGTCGGTGTGACATCGTAGCGTCCGCGCGAGAAAAGTCGTTCGCCAATCGATTCTTCAAGTTGTCTTACCAAACGGCTAACGCTGCCCTGCGAAAGCGCCAGTTCTTCGGCAGCGCGTGAGAAGCTACCCAGCCGGTAGGCGGCCTCGAATGCGGTAAGCGTATTCATCGGTGGTAGACGACGTCTGAGGTTTGACATTCAGTGTGTGACTCTCCGGCGTGGACTGGCTCAATAGTTGAACTTTCCACACAGCATAAGCTGAACAGGTATTTGTTTTTCAGATAACTAGAGCAATAATATCGCTTCTCCGCTCAATGGGAAACACATAGAGTGCGAAACATGATTTACGCCTTGAACAGGTCGGAGAAGTAAAGATGCCCAAAATCGGTAAATCCTGGAATTGGCTACCGCCACTGCCCATCCGCAGCGCTCCCATTTTCGTCTGGCCAATTCGCGTTTTCGATGCCGCCAAATTTTTGTTTTCGGGTCCTTTTCTGGGTTCAACTATCCTGCCCTATTTAATACTGTCAGCCATCGCCTGGTACTGGCTGCAACCTGAATTGACGCGTTGCGTTGAATTTGAAATCGGCTGGATATCGCAGCTATTGTTTCGCAACGCATTGTTGATCTTAATCGTTGCCGGGGGCCTGCATCTCTATTTGCATGTATTCACGCTGCAGGGAACCGGGCGGCGCTTCGAATCCCGTGAACTACAGCGCAACAACCCACGCTTTTTCATGCGAGACCAGGTGAAAGACAACATGTATTGGACGATGACCAGCGGTGTTGTTGTCTGGACCCTTTACGAAGTCATGTTCTTCTGGGCGATGGCCAACGATTACCTGCCTTACTATCTTGAATGGCGCAACCACCCGGTTTCGTTCGTGCTGATCTTCCTCTTTATTCCCTTTTTTACTTCGGTACATTTTCATCTGGTACACCGCCTGCTGCACTGGAAACCGTTATTTCGAATCGCGCATTCGGTGCACCACCGTAATGTCGTCCTCGGACCCTGGTCCGGATTTTCGATGCATCCGATCGAGCATCTCCTATATATGAGCAGTGTCTTAATTCACATCATTTTGCCATCGCATCCATTGCATATCCTATTTCACAATCAATGGAATTCAATCGGTGCTGCAGTGACCCACAGTGGTTATGAAGCCTTGACCATTCATGGAAAGCCGTTTATGTACCTGACAGCGTTTCATCATCAATTGCATCATCGATATATTAAGTGCAATTACGGCAATCCGTTGGTGGCGCTCGATAAATGGTTCGGGTGTGAAAACAACGGTCTCAAAGAAGCGAATAAGTAGAAAGCGTGACAGAGCCAATGAGACCATCACCATCAGAACTGATCAGTGCAGGCAACCGTGCCGCGGACTGGGTCAGTGATCGATTAGCTGCCGACGGCAGTTTTCCGGGCGTCGAAAATGAAATCGATGCCTATTACAAAATGCCGGTTCTATTTGCGCTTTCCGATCGACCCTCTCAAGCGCAAGCCATTGAAATGCACCTGAGGAAACGTTTTTTTGAGGACGGGGATTTTCATGCGAACACCCCTACTGAAGTACTCAGTTTCAGGAACTATCGCAACGGCTGGATAGCGCGAGGTTTGCAAATGCTGGGGAGTACCCAAATGGCAACCGCGGCAGGCGACTACCTGGAAGGCGAGATGGTGCAGTCGTTTGGCGCGGTGGTAACGGAACCCTGGAAACCCGGCGTTAAGGTCATGGATTGGGGCACAACCTGTTCGGCGGCCAAGGCATTCCTTTGTCTGGGTCGCAATGAGGCTGCGATTCGCTGTGGGGAATACTTGCTTGAAACGCTGGCGAATCAACCGCTGGCGGAACGTTTTTTATTGAAACGAGATCTGAACGGGGATTATCTGAGAGACGACGACCCAACCTTCGTGATTGAAATCGGTGGCACCGATCAAATCTACTTTCCGCTCGGATTCGGAATGCTGGTGTTTGCCGATCTGTATGCATTGACCGGGGATGGCAAATGGCTCACTGCGGCGGAAAAGTTGTATGACACCGTGATGAAATGTAACGACGAAATCTATTCAGTCATTACCAACCGCAAGGCGGCCTGGGGTGCGGCTCAGTTGTACTCAGTAACCGGTGATGCCAAATACGCGCAGCTCAGCCTTCATATCTGGCAATGGACAATGGACACACAAACGCCCGAGGGTCTTTGGCTGCGTCATCCTGAGTATTCGTCGCTCGAAGAACAGCCATTGGAATTTACCGTGGATGCGGCAGTTGAAAGCGGCTTGTACATGTTCGAACTCGCCCGTAGCCTCTCCGGTTACCTGGTCAAAGATCAATAGATTCGTGCGTTCGTCATATGACTACATCATCATCGGCGCCGGTTCTGCAGGCTGTGTGCTGGCAAACCGTCTTAGCGAAAATCCGGACGTCAGCGTGCTATTGCTGGAAGCAGGTCCGACCGACCGCAGTCTCTGGCTCAAGGTTCCCGCCGCGTTTATCTACGAATACACCAGTCCGCGACACAATTGGCTGTATCACACCGATCCCGAACCGCAACTCGATGGGCGCCGCGTTTACTGCCCGCGTGGCAAGGTGCTCGGCGGCTCGTCGAGTATCAATGGCATGGCCTTCGTTCGTGGGCAGCCACAGGATTTTGACAGTTGGGCTGCGCAGGGCTTGCCGAGTTGGTCCTACGCGCGTTGCCTGCCTTATTTCAGACGCATGGAAACCTATAGCGGTGGAGAAGACGAATTCCGTGGGGGCAACGGGCCGCTCAATATTCATCGCCCGGCGCACGCAAACCCATTGCACGATTATTTTATCGAAGCGGTGCAGCAGGCTGGCTACCCGCTGTCGCGGGATACCAACGGTGGCCAGCAGGAAGGATTCGGCCCGATGGACCAGAGTATTCATAAAGGTCGCCGCAGCAGCACCTCGACCGACTATCTCGACCCGATTCGAAAGCGCCCCAACCTGACTGTCGCGACCGGCTGCCATGTCACCCAAATCGTGCTTGAAGGCAATCGCACCCGGGGTGTCGAAGCTCTGCAGGCCGGGAAACTGCATCGGATCGAAGCCGGTGAAGAAGTCATCATCGCCGGGGGCGCGACTAATTCGCCCCAGTTGCTGATGCTGTCCGGCATTGGTCCTGCAGAGGAACTGCGCCGGCATGGCATCGACGTCGTTAGCGACCTGCCCGGGGTCGGCGCCAACCTGCAGGACCACTGGGCCTTTCAACTTCAGCAGGAATGCACACGACCGATGAGCGTCAATCCCGAGATGTCGCCGCTGAACCGTGCCAAAAACGGCCTGCGTTGGTTACTGAACAAGGATGGCCCGGCGGCAACCAACCAGTCCGAAATCGCGGGCTATGTCCGCAGTCGATCGTCGGATCGGCCGGATCTGCAAATCTGTTTCATGCCACTCGTGTTCAATTACGAAAAAATGCGGCCCCTCGCGCCGCACGGATTCCTGTTGTTTGCGATGCCACTACGGCCGACGTCGGTAGGTCGCATCAGCCTGAAATCCGCTGATCCGTTAGAAGCGCCGTCAATCCTGTGCAATTACCTCGAGACAGAGAAAGATCGCAGAGACATGATTGAACTCTTCGAGATTTGCCGCAATATCGTCGCCCAGCCAGCTTTTGACCCCGTACGTGGCGGTGAAATCGACCCGGGTCCCGGGGTGCGCGACAAGGCCGATGTAATTCGTTTCGTCAAGAACCACGGCATGTCGACCCACCATCTCTGCGGGACCTGCAAGATGGGTATCGATCCCATGGCGGTCGTCGATGAGCAGTTGCGCGTGCACGGGATCGAAGGATTGCGGGTCATCGATGCATCGATCATGCCCACGATAACCAGCGGCAACACCAATGCGCCGTCGATCATGATTGGTGAGAAGGGTGCAGATTTGTTTGCTGGGCGCAAGCCACTACCAGCAGAGGATGTTTCCACATCCTAATAAGGAACGGACTGATGCCCCTTCCTGTCCTCTGGAGTCCTTTTGCTCTCGCCCGTGTTTCTGTCCCGACCGTCACAAAATAATCAATCTCAACATCAAAAAGGCAAAACGAAAGTGCGCCTTGCCTCCTTCCGTTTTTTGTTTTTAAGTGATGATTTAGTGATACTTCGGTGTAATCTTGTTTTTGAATACTGATTAGAAGCTTGTTTGAAGAATTCAAAGATTTGTCTGGTTAATATAGAGATAAGTTTATGATTGTGAGGAGCGGCAGCCCTATCAGGAATACCTCGATTGAATTGCCGATCAGAATTTAGACTTTTGCCTTTTCAAGGATAACCTAGTGGAACAAAACCGGATCTTTGATTACATCATTGTTGGCGCTGGATCAGCTGGATGTGTTCTGGCCAACAGGCTAACTGAGCAATCGTCCAATCGGGTCTTGCTGATTGAGGCTGGGGGGAATGATCGAAGCATCCTCATTCAAATGCCAGCCGCTTGTGGAATGGCAGCACGTGATCCGCGTTTCGATTGGGGGTACACCAGTGAACCTGAACCATACTGCGACGGACGGCAAATTTTAGAGCATCGCGGTCGAGTCCTTGGAGGCTCTTCAGCTATCAATGGCATGGTTGCCAATCGCGGTAATCCCAAGGATTATGATGCGTGGGCAAGCGAAGGCCTTTCGGAGTGGCGTTATGAAGAGTGTCTGCCTTATTTCCGAAAAATGGAAACATCAGATAAAGGTAAAAGCGAGTTTCGAGGCGCCAGTGGACCGCAAACCATAGAAACGTGCAAAGCAACGCACCCCCTTCACCAGGCATTTCTGAAAGCTGGCCA
>SHBR01000072.1 GCA_004212795.1 Candidatus Thioglobus sp. | reverse complement strand
AAATGCCCAATAAGGTCTTTCAAGCTTGCATGGGCATTCAAACCACTCGGATGCGGCATTACATAAACTGTAGTTAATCCGATTGACGCCGGCTGAATTCCGGCTTTGGCTTTGGGGTTGCTAACAATTCGCCACCCTGAAAGACCGACGAAGCAGACCACCTTAGGTTTTAACCATTCAATCAAGCTTTTGACCCGCTCGAAACCACTGCGGAACTCGGGTGGATCGATCTCCCCAGCGCGTCGAGTCGTCCGGCGTACGAGATCTGTAAAACCTATTCCGTGATGAACGAGTGCGTGATGAATATCCCGATCCTTTGAGATCAGGCCGGCCCGATGCGCCGCAGGCCAAAATCGATTTCCTGGCCTTCCATAAGGCACCCGACTTGCCGATGAGTACGGGCTCGGATTGAGTCCAACCATCAGGGTCTGCATTTTCGGGCCAACACTATCTGGCAAGCTTTCAATTTTTGTGACGCTCAAAAAGGCAATTTGGGACCTAAAAAAACAAGGTTTATCCAGCGTAAACCCAGCCCCTACCGCCAGTTCCGCGGCCCGCCGAGCATCCCAGTGCTTGGAGGGTCTCGGCGCCAGTTTCAAAAAGCAGCTGGAACCGATTGACACCTTGTGGTGGAGGTTAGCAAGCTCTGCTGGGAGCTCCCAAACCGCCCTTCTTCGCCCCAACTCTATTTTTCCTGAGGTTTTCATGATCGCGGCCTTAGACTTCATATTGTCAAAAAGTTAGGCGATGCGACGCCCAAAAAAATATTATTTAAGTATAATTCGACCCTCAAGTTTTAGTAAAAGTTCCAACCATCTAGGCAATTGGCGTACGGAGGACCTCTTGCATGTCAACCACCATGAGCGATCAGCAGTTCCTGAAAAAATCTATCATTTTCTTTATTTTCGGTGTCATCCTGACCCTCTTTCTTATCATGATGGGCTTTGTAAATGCCGGCACAATCGGGCAGCGCGTTTTGGATGAGCGAAATGCGCTAGTCGAAAGCGATGCCTCAATGCTTCTTCAGCCAGTCGGGCAGATCAATGTGGGGACAGTTGCCGCACAGCCTGTCGAATCTATCCAAGTCGCAGCAGCCGACATTGATGGCGATCAGGTTTACCAGGGCGCTTGCATGGCCTGTCACGCCGCGGGAATCGCTGGCGCGCCCAAAACCGGTGACATTGATGCATGGGCGAATCGTATCTCTCAGGGTAACGAGACACTCTATACCCACGCAATTGGCGGTTTTCAAGGTAATGCAGGGGTGATGCCTGCCAAAGGCGGAAACGCAAGCCTTTCAGATGATGAAGTAAAAGCTGCGGTTGACCACATGGTTGCACAATCTCAATAGCCAATCGGGTCATTTATAAAAAAGGGCCGGTATTTACCGGCCCTTTTTTATCTTTACGATTTAATTTTACATCGATCAAATAAAGCAAACGGTCGTATTAAAAAACAACATTAATTGGCCTCAGAAAAGCGCTGGGTAAACGCCACAAGCGCTTCAAGCTTTTCCAAGCCCGTGCCTGCAGACAGAATTTCTTGCGCCCGGACCACGCCTGCCTCTAAAGAGTCAACGAGATCGGCTGAATAGATAGTTGCGCCTGCATTAAGAGCGACCATGTCACTCGCAGGCCCCGCCCCGCCTCCGAGCACGGAGCGAATCAGATCCAGACTCTCATTCGCGCTGTTCACGACCAGCGATGCTAACGGCTGGCGCTGAATTCCAAATTGCTCAGGTGATATACGATAGTCGGTGACGACGTCGTTCTTGAGTTCAGAAACCAAAGTCTCCTCGGCGAGGCTTATCTCGTCCAAGCCATCATCTGAACAAACGACCAACGTATGCACACTCCCAAGCTTCGTAAACGCCTCGGCCATTGGACGCACCCAGGATTGATCAAATACCCCCACCAACTGCCATCTCGCACCGGCAGGATTCGTTAAAGGTCCAAGCAAATTAAATATAGTCCGGACGCCAATTTCTCGCCGTGGCCCAACCGCATGACGGGTTGCACCATGATGAGTCGGTGCGAACATGAAACCGACTCCAACAGCGTCTATCGTTTCCGCCACCTGATCAGGGCTAAGCGCAATATTGACGCCCGCGGCCTCAAGAAAGTCAGCGCTCCCCGATTTACCCGTCGCAGCTCTGTTGCCGTGCTTGGCTATCACTGCGCCCGCGGCACAGGCCACAAAAGAAGCTGCGGTCGACACGTTAAAAATACTGGCGCCATCTCCACCCGTCCCTACCGAATCAGAGACCTGAGTCGACTTCAGAGATACAGTAGCAGCAAAATCACGCATCACAATCGCCGCACCGGTTAACTCTTCCACAGTCTCCCCTTTCATCTGCAGTGCGGTCAATACAGATCCAATTTGAGCAGGCGTCGCATCGCCCTTCATAATGACACGCATTACGTCACCAATCTCTTCAGATGAGAGATTGAATCCTTGGGTTACTTTTCGAATGGCTTCTTGAATATTCATGGATCAGTCAATTTAACTTAAATGGCGAGCATTTAGGGTATCAGTATAGTTGCCCCTGTTGTACGGCGTCCCTCAAGATCTTCATGAGCTTGGCGAGCATTAGCCAACGGATACTCCTGATTAATGTCAGGCGTCACTACGCCGTTAATCAGCACATCAAAAAGTTCAGATGAACAGCTCACGAGATCTTCCCGGGTATCGGTGTAATGGAATAAAGTGGGTCGGGTAAGATAAATCGACCCTTTGGCCGACAGAGCGGCTGGATCAAAACTGGGCACTTTCCCAGAGCTCTGGCCAAACAGAACAAGCGTGCCCCGTTTTTTTAAGCAATCCATACTTTTATCAAACGTATCTTTCCCGACTGAGTCATAAACAGCATCAACGCCTTTTCCACCGGTAATATCATTGACGCGCTCAACAAAATCCTCATCGTTGTATCGAACGGTATGTGTGCATCCATGGGCTTTAGCAAGTTGGGCTTTTTCTTCAGATCCCACCGTGCCAATAATATTGACACCAAGGTGCTTGGCCCATTGGCACACAATCAGTCCAACCCCACCAGCTGCTGCATGAAAGAGAATGGTATCGCCCGATTTCAACTGAACGGTACTCATAAGCAAATACTGAGCCGTCATGCCCTTTAACATCATCGCGGCTGCTACTCGGTCATCGATCTCGTCGGGTAATCGTACAACCCGCTCAGCCGGAATGACTCGAGCCTGCGCATAAGCACCCAAGGGCTGCGCTGCGTAACCTACACGATCCCCCGGCGAGAGTCCGATGACACCATCACCCAGCGACTCAACGACTCCGGCGCCTTCTAAACCTGGAATAAAAGGTAGTTGGGGCGCAGGATAGACCCCAGTTCTAAAATAAACATCAATAAAATTTAACCCGATCGCGGTTTGTCGAAGCAAGACCTCTCCAGATTTAGGCTGAGGAACCTCCTGAGATTCATACTTAAGAACATCAGCGCTTCCAGTTTGGTGAATTCGTATTACATGATCCATAAAGATTTCCGGTTAAAAATAAATTAACTCCCAAATACAGCCCCCCACGGTCAAATCACGTGTCGTTCATTACCAAGGGTCGCTTGATCGATGACATCCTTCATAACTTAATCTGGCACATCGGCATTAGCAACCACCGAGTCATCAAAATTGTTTTCGACCGCTACAAATGTGTCCGCAAAAAATCCGTTGAAATGAGTACGGCACGCAGCTCCGTAAGCACCAATCCGATCAAATTCAATCCAATCACCTTCCCGAATATCGTCAGGAAGACTAATTTTTCTTGGGAAAATATCAAGTGAGTCACAAGTCGGTCCATAGATTGTGAATTCTTTTTGCTGCTCAGAAAAACTCCGGGTCGCTACCATCCGGACTGGCAAATGCAGTTTGTACTTCTCTTCAATGAAGCTACCGTACATGCCATCGTTTAGATACACTGCGTCATTTTTTCGCAGATGCACTTGCGTGATCAATGATTCTCCATCGACGCAAAGCGCCCTGCCTGGCTCACAGAGCACTCGACAGTCTTCCGGCAGAGCCAACTTTTGAAGCCCGTAACGAATGCTTTCAAAGTACCGCTCCATGACCTGACCTTGCGAGTTTGTATATTCACCCGGGAAACCGCCGCCGACATCGACACAAACCGGACTTTCACCCGCTTGGTGTACCACCTGATCAACTAACTCAAGCCCCTGAACAAAGCCATCCCCATCCAGACACTGGGATCCAACATGAAACGCAACGCCATATCGAAACCCCTGCTGAATCGCTTTTTGCACCAGTATGATCGCTTCTTCGACTGTCGCCCCAAACTTACTGGAAAGTTCATAAACTGCCCCCTCATAGTGAATCGCGAGACGAACCACGATTACGACGTCATCCCTGTCTGTTACGATTTCCGAGATTTTCTCCAGCTCTGAGACGTGATCGACAACAAAATGACGCACACCGTATTGCTGGCAGGACTGATGAATTGCCTCGCGACTTTTTACCGGATGCATGAAATAGCTTGTAGCGTCCGCGAGGCGATCGGCGACAAGCGATACTTCGGCCAACGACGCCGTATCAAAATGTCGAATTCCCGCTTCATACAGGGTGTCAAGTATGTGGGCTTCAGGGTTACACTTCACCGCGTAAAGTACTTCACCCGGAAATCCTTCCAGGAACTGCCTTGCGATCGCGCGAATCTTATGCGGGCGGACACAAAAAACCGGATAACTGGGCTGCAAAACTGAAACAACCTCTTCAGGGGATCGATAGGTTTTTAAGCTTTGATGATAAGAAACGGCAGTATCCATTTATGGGCTCACATTAGTTTTTTGTTACGAATAATTCTGACACAATGTCTCTAATAAATCCGGAAAGTTCTCCCGAAGAGCATCCAACCAAAGCGATTGGACTTAAAAAACTGCAGGCCATTTGCGTCACTGGTCATCTGGCAAACGACTGGGTCCCGGGCGCAATCTGGATTTTGGCGCCTGCCATTGGACTCGCACTCGATCTAAAGCCGTCCGAAATCGGACTTTTACTCATGATCCACTCAGTAGGCGCCTCGCTTGCCTATTTTCCAGCTGGCGTTCTCGCTGACCGGGTGAGCGCCCAGGGAAAACTGCTTTTGTGGACTTTCTGGTGGGTCGCGATTGGATATTTTGTGGCGTCATGGGCGCCGGGTTTCTGGTCATTGGCAATCTTGCTGGCGATAGCAGGCATGGGGGATGCCGCGTGGCACCCCATCGCAACCGGCATGCTCGTTCGACAAATGCCAGATCAACGCGGTCAAGCGCTTGGAATCCACGCGCTTGGGGGCACCCTCGCAGAAGTTCTATCTCCACTGATGGTCGGGTTTTTGCTTTCGATTATGAATTGGCAGCAGGCACTGCAGCTCTCAGTTTTCCCTACCGTATTAATGGGTATTGCGTTCTTATTTGTGTTTCGCAAGATTCCAGCTCGACATGCCAAAACGACTCTCAGGCGAATCGACCTGATTGCATTTGCAAACCAGTGGCGAACTCGGTCAGGACTTTTTTTGATCGCAGGTATTGCCAGCTATAACATGGCCTTAATTGCGCTAATGACCATGACGCCGCTTTTTATCCAGCGGACCTATGATTTTAGTTCTGTAGAGGCGGGCACCACATTTGCTTTGGCAATGTTAGTTGGGTCAATAGGACAACCCGTTATTGGTCGTTTATCTGATCGGCGAGGCCGTTTTTGGATCTTTGTGTTTTCATCCGTCTTGGCAACTGCGCTAACTGTGTCTGCGATTTTTTTAGACACACCCTTAATTGTGGTGGGGTCATTAGTCGGCGCAATGGGGATTCTAGTCATGATTCGATCAGGCGTGCTTGCAATGGCGATTGATCACTCGAGCAAACATGCCGCGACTTCAATGGGATTTGTCTTCGTTGTTCTGGATGGCGTAGGCGCGCTTGGCGCATTGCTTGCCGGGCTAGCGGGTGATTTCAATTTGTTGGCGAGCTTCGCACTTGCGGGTGGATTATCGATGGCAGCGGTTGGGCTAATTGCACTTGCCCGTCACTCGTAATATCTAAATTTATTGATGACGGTTGAATTGACAAATTCCAATATACTGTATAAATATACAGTATATTGGAAAAACCGTCATGTCGAGCTACGCAGAACTACACTGCCTTTCAAATTTCACTTTTTTACGAGGCGCCTCACATCCTGCTGAACTTGTTCATCAGGCCTATGCGCTTGGCTACCGAGCGCTCGCTCTCACAGATGAATGCAGCATATCAGGAGTCGTTCGGGCACATGTTGCGGCCCGCGAACTTGGGTTGCAGTTAATTATCGGAAGTGAATTTACGCTAAACAATGGCGATAAATTTGTGCTCCTGGTTGCCAACAAAAATGGATATCGCCAACTCACTCGACTGATTACCCTCGCCCGCCGTCGGGCCCCAAAGGGCGAGTATCACTTGACAATAGATGATCTTCGCGCGAAATCACTCTCAGATTGCCTTTCTCTCGTTGTCTGCGACCCTTCTCCAACACCTATGGAGAGAAAACACGCTAAATTTCAGGCCATTTCGGATCACGGCAAGCGATTTAAATCCCTTATGCCGAATAGAGTCTGGCTAACACTAGAGCAGCCCGGATATGGCACTGATGAGTGTCATCAAAGAAGCCTAGAAGCGCTTTCAGAAAATCTGGAAATCCCTATCGTTGCAACAGGCAATGTGCATATGCATTGCAGAGCACGCCAACCTCTCCAAGATACCCTAACCGCTATAAGGCATCAAAAAAGTATTCTCAATATAAAGCATTGTCTGGCAGCTAATGCAGAGCGGCATCTTAGAAGCAAAAAAATTCTTAAGCATCTTTACCCCAACGCTGCACTAAATAACAGCATCCAAATCGCCGGACAGTGTCATTTCTCCCTCGATGAACTAAATTATCAGTACCCTAGTGAACTCATTCCTGATGGTTTGAGTGCTACACAGTATCTACGTCAGTTAGTTGAAGTTGGCACCACCCGTCGCTGGCCAGACGGTCCTATCGAAAAAGTCCTGAATCAGATTGAGCATGAACTTAGCCTGATTGAAGAACTTAACTATGAAGGATACTTTCTGACTGTTTATGACATTGTCGGATTTGCTCGCTCACGTGAGATTTTGTGCCAGGGACGTGGCTCGGCAGCGAACTCTGCAGTGTGTTTTGCTCTCGGTATTACCGAAGTTGATCCAGCCCGAATGGAGATGCTATTTGAGCGATTTGTCTCTCGCGAACGTAATGAGCCGCCTGATATTGATGTTGATTTTGAACACGAACGCCGCGAAG
>SHBR01000071.1 GCA_004212795.1 Candidatus Thioglobus sp. | reverse complement strand
AAGATCCTGTCGCAACCACATAATGCTGGGCCATATCACCGGCCTGGTTGCCAAATCCGAGCATCTCGTCCTCAGGACCCAAGCCGCCAACGATTATTCCTTTCCCAGACAAACCAGGAGCATGTCGGGCGTCTCCAACGGGATAAGGGGCCCAGTCATTACCGGCTTGCATTACAACAACCTGATCGGCAACCGCGGTGGCAAGCATGGCCGCGCCAGAAACGCCTGCGAGCGCTGCGTTGGAATGGTTAATCACTCGGATGTTTGGATTTGCTGCGGCGGCCATTAGGGCTGCCTCGACCGCGTTACCCGACACCGAGGTTGATCCGGTCGAAGTCTGAAGCGACAAAATCTTACTTTGGGGTGTCAGGGTTAAGATGATCTGAGCGACTGCCGTACCATGCGTTCCCTGCTCCGCTAGATCAACAAAAGGGTTTTGACCCACATAACTTGCACTGCCAGGCACAAATAAGGCGGGATTAAGGGCCGGGTCCAGCTGAACGCCGGTGTCCAAAACTGCGACGCCAATACCGGCTATTGGAGCCGGAGCCGGAGGTGGCGCTTCCACCTCTTCATCTTCCTCAACAACCGGGACCGCGAAATCCCCGCCTTCCGCAGAAGCAAAGCCGGAATAAAAAATAAGCAAAGCCGCAACAATCCAGCCGATTGAAGCACTGAGAAGATTCTTCATTTTTTCAAGAGGAGTTTCAGGTCGACTCTTAGATCCATAAAAGTGCATATTTAGGAGCAGTCCGTAGTGCATGTTTGACATGCGACACGCTTAAAGCCGCGACGATTATAACACTCAAGAACACGGAAAAAATCAGAACGAGGGGGCTAAACTGATAGGGAATATCAAAAATCTGGCTGGCTAATACCGACCCAATCGCCGACGCGGAAATACCCGCTACCAGACCTGCGATCAGTGAAATCGTTAAAAACTCTGCGCCTAAGGCCATCATGATCCTCCGGCGATCGCAACCTAACACTTTCAGCATCGCGACGTCTCGAACCCTAGCCTCATGCCCCGACTGCATCACCGAGTAGAGCGCTACGCTTCCCGCGGCTAGCGTAAAACCGAAAACCAAATTAAGCGCAAGACCGACAAGATCCAGAAGGCGTTTGACCTGCTTAAGAATCGCACCAATATCAATAATATTGACGGTCGGAAAAAGTTGATTGAGTGATACCAGCGTATCCTGACCGGCTCCCTCGAGGCGAGCTGAACTCAAGAATGTATGTGGTGCATTAGCGAACACATTTGGCGGGAAGAGCACGAAAAAATTTGGACTGAAATTCTCCCACTGCACCTCCCGTATATTAACGATTAGTGCGTCAATCTCCTCAGTACCCACCCGCACACCAATCCGGTCTCCAACCTTGACGCGCAAGGGTTCTGCCCAGCTCAACGCGAGCGAGACGACCGGTTCACCGGTCGTTGCATCCCACCACTTCCCGTCGACAAGTCGATTGCCCTCAGGCAAGTCGTCCGACCATGAGAAATTTAAATTGCCATCAATGCGTGAAGAAGTCCGTGGGTCCGGGTATTCATTGACACTCGGGATGACGCCATTAATTGATACGAGTCGTCCGGTGGCCATTGGGGTGAAAGACGGGGTCAGATGAGCCCGCGTTGAAAAGAACTCCTTTAGGGGCTCTTTCTCGTGATCCTGAATATTAGCGAAAAAGAAGTTGGGGGCATCATCCGGCGTTCTCGCTTCCCAAGATTCAAATAGTTGAACACGAATAAGCGATAAAGTGATCAGTACCGTTAGCCCGATGCCAAGGGCTGAAATTTGAAAAGTGCTTGCCATTCTGTCCCGAAACAGCCGTCCGAGCCCAAATCGCCAGGAGACGCCAACGCCTCGAGAAATTTTCTGCAACCCTGCCAATGCAAAAGCACTGCACCCCATCATCACCACCAGCACGCCAACAACCGCAACAAAAACTAATCCGAGCAACTCTACCGAACGGGTCTGCGTATAAGCCAGTACCAAAAAAATAAGTATCGAAGCGAGATGCCATAATCTATCTATACCGTGATACTGAGCCCGTTCAACTTTACGAAGCACCTCTGTTGGTGAAACCCGGGTAAGGCGTGAAAGCGAGGGAAGACTAAAACCCAAAAGCAAAATCGTGCCCAGCAATAGACCCACCGCACCTGAATTTATATCTATCCCACCTAATTCACTGGTAAAGAATTCGCCCAGAATTGTCGACATTATTTCCTGAACAAGATAACCCACCAGCATCCCGGCGAAACCCCAGAAAAAACTCAGTAGAAAAAGCGTCTGACCGTAGATTAACAATACTTCTCGACTCGTTGCTCCGAAACAACGAAGCAACGCGGCATGGCGGCGCCGGCGCTCCATATATCGTCTTGAGGCTACAGCAATTGAAATCCCTGCAATCAAGAGCGTCGCAAGGGTTGCCATTCCAATAAAATCTCTCGACGTCGTGACAGTCGCACCCACTTGCTCCTGAGCTGTTTCAAGATCGACGATCGTATAATTTGGAGATGGCAAATCGACAATGATGTCGGCGAATTGCTCCACCACGTCCGGAGGGCCTGCGGCCAACAAAGCATAACGTGCGCGGCTGGACGGACCGAGAAGGCCCGTTTCTTCAAGATCCTTAATATTGGCCATCAGTCGCGGCGAAAAACTAAAAAACTGCCCTCCCCGATCCGGCTCGTAGGTCAACACAGCCGCTAACGTAAAAGACTTTTCCCCGAGTTTTAATCGATCACCGAGCGCTAAATCCATCGACGAAAGCGCACGGGAATCCACCCATAACTCGCCTCGACCTGGAATCCCGTTAGCGGTGACAACGCTTGATCCGCTTGGCACTGTCTGTACTTGAAGCTCACCCCTCAAAGGATATCGATCACTGACCCCTTTAACAGAGCTTAAAAGCGTTTTTCCATCGTCAAAGATAACAGTCGGAAAAGAAACGGTATGCGCCACCTTTAGCCCTAATTCAAGAGCCTTTTCCGAAAATTCGCCCGGGAATTCATCGCGACTGGCGAGCTTTATATCGGCGGCAATCACTTCGCCAGCGCTTCTCTCCAAGCCGCTGGTAACACGATCTGCAAACCCAAGTACTGCGGTGACTGCACCTACTGATACCGCAACCGCCATGCCCAAGGCCACAATTTCGCGTGCCCACCAATCCCGCCGAATCTCGCGCAACGAGTACAAAAAAATAGAATTCACTTTATTCTTCCACTATTTGGCCGTTAACAAGTCGCAATTTTCTTGCACATCGGGCCGCTAGGTTCGCATCGTGAGTGACTAGAATTAAAGCTGAATCACGATTGTGGCAAAAAGAAAAAAGGAGCTCGGTGACCTGCGCTGAAGATTCATCATCCAGATTGCCCGTCGGTTCATCAGCAAAAAGCAGCTCCGGCTCAATTGCAAACGCACGAGATAGAGCGACCCGCTGCTGCTCGCCACCGGATAGTTGTTGTGGGTAATGATCGCCACGCTTCTCAAGGCCGACGCGCTCCAACCAATTGCCCGCGACCTCTTTTGCATTTGAGACGCCTGCTAGCTCTAACGGAAGCATCACATTCTCGATAGCAGTTAATGTTTCGATGAGATAGAAAGATTGAAATACAAATCCTACTCGTCCGGCTCTTAGTCTGGCGCGACCATCCTCATCTAGAAGATTTAGATCTTGGTCGCCAATAAAGACCTCTCCCTGAGACGGAAGATCCATCCCGGCCAATAAAGAAATTAAGGTAGACTTTCCCGATCCTGACGGCCCCGTTATGGCGATTGAACTGCCCTTGGTTATTGCCAGCGAGACGTTATCAAGTATTCTCAATGTTCCAGATGGACCTTCTACATCCCGGACTAGCTTATTGGCCTTTAATATGACGTTTTTCAAATCGTGTATTCTCGGTTTAGCGATATGGATAATCAGTTTCGGCGCGAATGGAAATCCACCGATCATTCTGGTTCTGGGAGACTCGCTGAGCGCTGCCTATCAAATGCCCGAGCATGCTGGCTGGGTCCATCTAGCGCAGCAGGAGTTTGACAACAAATTAAAGTTTATCAATGCTTCTGTGAGTGGCGAGACAACAGCGGGAGCAAAACAGGCGTTACCCCGCCTCCTTGAGCGGTATCAGCCCAGCCTTATCATTATTGAAATGGGGGCCAACGACGGCCTTCGCGGTCATGCCCCACTGGCAATCAAGTCAAATCTCTCAACTATGATCCAGGCCGGTCTCTCTAATGGCGCAGCGATAGCGCTGATTGAAATGGATATTCCGGCAAACTATGGCTCTGCCTATCGCGATGCGTTTCGCTCAATTTATCGCGAACTGTCGGTCGAATTCAATATCATTCTGATCCCGTCAGTATTTGATGAAATTTTCGGCGACCCGCAACTACTCCAAGCCGACGAGCTTCATCCAAACCAAAAGGCGCAGATTCTGATTAAAGAGAGAGTCCTTTCAACTTTATCGAAGGTGCTAAAAGGTCTATAACCAAGAATTATCGAATCATCACGAAATCAGTCACATCTCTCTCGTTCCAATCTCCCGCTTTCGTCGCTGAACATACTCACTTAATTCCTCACGTCGATCATCATCAAATGCAGGCGGCTCAAAATTCTCCAAAACCGATTGCCAAATCTCCGTTGCCCGACTGGTAGCATCCTTGGCTCCAGCGGCTTGCCAGTTTTCATTATTTTGCCAATCACTTAAAAACGGCGTATAGAACGCAGACTCGTATCGCTCCATGGTGTGTTCCGCGCCAAAAAAATGCCCCCCCGGTTCAACACCGGAGATCGCATCAACAGCAAGCTCATCTACAGAGGTGTCAATCGGCTTCAGCATTTCGGACAAATGCTGAATCACTTCAACATCAATCACAAATTTCTCGAAAGATGCGACAAGTCCACCCTCTAGCCAGCCCGCGGCATGATAAACAAGGTTACCGTGCCCCATTACGGCGCCCCAAAGTGCCATTTGCGTCTCATAAGTACTCTGGACATCAACCGAATTTGACGCATTACAGGCGCTCGTGCGGTAAGGCAGTCCGTAGCGACGGGCCATCTGCCCCCCGGCAAGATTCGCCTTCGCATTTTCCGGCGTTCCAAAAGTTGGCGCGCCTGATCGCATATCAACATTAGAAGTAAATCCGCCATAGATCACAGGGCTTCCCGGAAACGCCATCTGTATCATTGACAGGCCCAACAAAGCCTCTGCATTTTGCTGTACCAGCGCAGCTGCCATTGTGACTGGCGTCATCGCCCCCAAAAGTGTAAACGGCGTTACGATAACAGCCTGACCGAGCTCAGCGAGCGCCAACGCCCCATCAGACATTGCCTCGTCTAACTTTCGCGGCGAATTAATATTGATATTTCCGATAAGACCGGGACTCCGATGCAGTTCGTCCAAGCTGATGCCCCGAGCAATTGCGACCATGTGCGCCGCGTCAACGACGCGTTCTTTTCCAATCGGTATCGCAGAAAAGATCTTATCGGTCAGAGTCAAATTGGCCTCATAGCAATCCAGATGACGGGTTGGCACTGGAAGATCCGTCGTCGCTACCGACTGATTTCCGAATACGCTAATGACATTAAAAGCTTGTCCGAGACTAATTAATTTCTTGTAGTCGGCAAAATTACCGGCCCGCCTGCCATGAACGCGATCGTGCACATTCGGCGGACCCGAGACGGCGCCAAAATTCACCTGGGAGCCGCCAAGCGTTACCGTATGATCACTATTGCGAGGAGTGAGTCGAATCTCTCGAGGGGCGCGAGAGATCAACTCAATGATCATTTCGGGATCAACCTTAACAATCCCCGTATCATCATCAACAGAAGCACCTTCGCGGTTAAATTGAGCCCTGACCGACGCGCTCATGACTTCGATTCCAGAGTCACGCAGCAGACAAAGCGAAGCGTTGTGAATCTCTTCAACCTGCTCCTCGGACAAAGGATTAATTGGAGGATAGCGATTATTAAGCGGACCAAACCCGATCTGAGAAATACCCGTCCCACTGCGACTCGCGCGGCGCTCTTTTCGGGCGCGATTCCTGTCTATGCGACTCATTACGTTTCGTTCTCCAAAAAAATTTAGGTCAGATGCTCTATTGCTACGTTTTAGCCTGCCAATTGTTCCGCTTTGTTGAGCACCGTTTGAAGCATCACGTTAGCGCCCTGAGTGGACCAGGCCGGATGAATATCTTCTACCTCGTTATGACTAATGCCATCAATGCATGGAATAAAAATCATAGACGTAGGAGCGGCATGTGCGATAAAACACGCATCATGTCCTGCACCCGTAACAATTTCGCGCGCGCTATACCCACACGTTGAGGCCGCTTCGGTCACAGCGCGAACACAACTTGAATCGAAGGAGATAGGCGCGTAATAAAAAATTTGATTGATGTCATGCGAAATTCCGGCGGCGGTTGTGATATCAGAAATCCCGCCTCGAACCAGGTTATCCATCTTTGACAATACAGCGTCGTCAGGATGCCGGATATCGATAGTCATGAAAACACGCCCTGGAATCACATTCCGCGAGTTCGGATAAACCTGCATCATGCCAACCGTTGCGCACGCTAACGGAGCGTGTGCAAGCCCGATGTCATTTATTAAAGTCACCACTCGCGCTGCCGCTAATAAGGCGTCCCGACGTCGATCCATCGGTGTAGGCCCGGCGTGCGATTCTGTCCCATTTAGCTCCAACTCATACCAGCGCTGTCCTTGCGCATCAGTGACAATGCCGATATCAATTTGTTCCTCAACTAAGATAGGTCCTTGCTCGATATGAGCCTCCAGATAGGCATGCAGTGGTCGGCCCATCGGCTGATCACCAGCATAGCCAATCCGCGCCAGCTCTTCCCCCATCGTCCGCCCGTCCTTATCTTCCCTTGATAAACCGAATTCAAGGTCGTAAACCCCGGCAAACACGCCAGATGCCACCATTGCAGGCGCAAACCGACTACCCTCCTCGTTTGTCCAACAGACGGCTTCGATGGGGTGTCTCGTGGTGATCTTGTGATCATTCAACGTCCGAATGACCTCTAACCCTGTCAGTACACCATAAACACCATCGAAACGCCCACCAGTCGGTTGGGTATCTAGGTGACTACCAACTGCAACCGGATATAAATCCGGATCGCTACCTTGCCGGCGAGCAAAAATATTACCCATCTTGTCGATCGCGATTGAGCATCCTGCGTCTTGGCACCAGCTCACAAAAAGATCCCGCGCTTCCCGGTCAAGATCAGTGAGCGCAAGCCGACACGAACCTCCTTTCTCGGTCGCGCCAATTTTTGCGATTTCCATAATCGAATCCCATAATCTC
>SHBR01000070.1 GCA_004212795.1 Candidatus Thioglobus sp. | reverse complement strand
ACTCTCATCGAGCTCATGATTGTCGTCGCGATCATTGGGATACTCGCGGCAATCGCAATACCCCAGTACAACAATTATGTTGCGCGAACTCAGGTTTCAGAGGGCTTGAATCTTGCAAGCGGTATCAAGACTGCTATAACCGAGTATTTTACTGCGCAGGGAGGGTTTCCGCCCGGGAGCGTAGTGGCCACAAACCATGCCGCTCTGGGCATACCCGCACATACCGAACTAACCGGTAACCATGCTGACTATTGCGGCATGGATATAGAGCAAGGCCAGAAATGAAAATGTAAAAGTAGTGAAAAATTTTTGAAACATTGGTGCGCTAGAGTCCTGCCCCACGATGGAGAATACAATGTTTCAGGCGCAAAGCATCGTCAAGAATTTTGGCCCGATAAAGGCGGTTGATGACGTAAGTTTTGTTGTCAAAAAACCTGAGATGATTGGAATCATCGGGCGCTCGGGAGCTGGTAAATCGACGCTGCTGCGGGTGATCAATCGGCTTACAGACGCAACCTCGGGCGCCATCACTTATGGTGATCAGGAGCTATTGAGATTACGCGGCAGCGACAAGCGCGCATGGCAAGCCCGATGTGCGATGATTTTCCAGCAATTCAACCTGGTCCCGCGGATGGATGTGGTTTCGAACGTTCTTTTTGGCACATTGAATGCGCGGTCGACGTTCGCTTCTCTCCTGAACCTGTTTCCCCGGTCGGATATTAATCGGGCCATTGACATTCTCGAGCGTCTTGGTGTTGCCGAGAACTGCACGAAACGCGCTGAGGCTTTGTCTGGCGGACAACAGCAACGCGTGGCTATCGCGCGTGCACTGATGCAGAACCCCGAGATCATCCTGGCGGATGAGCCGATTGCATCACTTGACCCACTCAACGCGAAGATCGTTATGGAGAGCCTGCGGCGCATTCATGATGAGGACGGCCGCCTGGTGATCTGCAATCTGCACACTCTCGACACGGCACGCGCTTTTTGCGATCGGATTATCGGCATGCGTGACGGGAAGATTGTTTTTGATGGGCCGGCTTCGGATTTGTCTGCCTCCGTCGCCCGTGATGTATACGGTGCTGACCAAGAATTCAGCGAGGCGGCAACTTCAACAAGTATTGAGATGCTGGAGACTGTCGACAGGGCAGTGCTGAAAACTGCGGTGACACCAGCCTCAATCGAACCTCTTCCGATGGGGAAGGGGCAACCATGTTAACGGAGAGATGAAATGAAAAAGGTTGTTACCTTAGCAATTGCCGCGTTGATGACGATCGGAACAGCATATGCCGACAGTCATTCAAAGATTAGTGAGTTTCGTATCGGCATTCTGGGTGGCGAAAACGCCCAGGATAGGCTCAATTCCAACGAGTGCTTAAGAACCAAGACAGAAGAACTTCTTGGCGTTGAAACAAAGCTCTTTGCACCAGCCGATTATAATGGGGTGTTGCAGGGGCTTCTGGGCGGCACCATCGACATGGCGTGGCTGGGTGCTTCAGGTTATGCAAAGGTCTGGCTTAACGACCCGAAGGCCGTTGAGCCGATAATGGTTAAGGTCAATGTTGATGGTGGTTATGGATATTACTCTGTCGGCTTTGCTCGCAAGGATACCAACATCAAAAATCTGGATGATATGAAAGGCAAGATTTTCGCCTTTGGTGATCCAAACTCCACGTCTGGATATTTGATCCCGTCAATCGAAATCCCGGCAGCTGGATACTCGATGGAGGCTGGCGATTATTTTGGAGATATCAAATTCTCCGGTGGTCATGAGCAGACGATTGTTGGTGTTAACAACGGTGATTTCGACGCTGGCGTGACCTGGGCTGATGGCCTTGGCAACTGGGAGGATGGGTATAATTCAGGTGCGCTTCGCAAGGCGGTGGATGCCGGTCTGGTCGACATGAATGATCTTGTTCAGGTCTGGCAGTCAAAGTCGATACCTGAAGGTCCGGTGGTGATACGTGCAACGCTGCCAGCTGACGTCAAGGTGAAGATGGCAACGCTGATGGCCTCCTTGCCGTCGATCGATCCAGATTGTGCATATGGTGTGCTGCAGGGCGATGCCAAGGGTTTCATGCCCATCGGACATGATGCCTATGAAATCATTATCGAAGCCCGCAAGTTGAAGTCGCAATAGGTTCAACATCTGGGGAGTCCGTCATCATGGCGGGCTCTTCATTTGATTTTCTAAGCGGAACCATGGCCACTGCTTCCTACAGGTCTGATTACATCAGACTAACCCATCTTCGCCGCCTCTATAGCGGTGTTCTTTTCCTTGTATTGGTCCTTTTATTTTTTGGCGGGTTCTACACTGCCGACAGCCGAAATGCTGGCGGTTTTTTTGATGGCCTCGACAGTTTTTTTGACTTTCCGGCTGAGGTTCTTGGTGAGGCATGGTCTGAGATCGACGGGTTGCCGACATTACTGTGGCACTACTTGCCGTCATTGCTTGAAACCGTAAATATCGCTGCCGTCGCCACTTTGATTGGAGCGATCATCGGTCTGTTGCTCTCGCTTTTTTCAACTCGAGGTCTAGCCTTTTGGCCCAGGGGAATTCCGCTATTCAGACGCTCGATGGATATCATGCGGGCGGTGCCGGAAATCGTCATTGCCCTTGTTCTGATTTTTATCATGGGTGCTGGGCCGATACCGGCAATGATCGCAATTGCCATTCACACATCCGGTGCTCTTGGCAAACTGTTTTCCGAGGTTAATGAGAACTGCGATATGAAACCGGTCGATGGTTTGGCGTCTGTCGGTGCGTCCTGGGGACAGCGCATGTGGTTTGGCGTGTTCCCACAGGTTGTTCAGAATTATTTCAGCTATGCGTTGCTTCGCTTTGAGATAAACATCCGAGCCTCAGCCATCCTCGGATTCGTTGGTGCTGGTGGTATTGGCTATGATTTGCGCAACACAATCAGTTGGGGCAAGGGCAGATATGATGATGCAACAGCGATTTTCATCCTGCTGTTTTTGACCATTGTTCTGGTCGACCAGCTATCCAGTGTTTTGCGGAACCGAGTCTAGCAATGATGACAGGCACACAGAGCCCCGATTTGCGCCGGCAATCGTTGGCAGCCATCAAACGCCGCAGTTTGCTGTGCTTTGCCATTCCCGGAGTGATCCTCGCTTATCTGGTTTATGTCTTTTTCGCCTTCGAGGTACGTGACACGTTAGAAGACGTAAAGCTGGACAACGCCGCAATTCTGGTTGGCGACAGCTATTCCTACAAAACCGAGGTCAGTCACAATAACCGAAGTGGACACTATGTAGTGGCCATTGAGGGCGAGAAAAAAGGACGTTATGCGCCGAGCGCGCATCCGGCGTGGGTGGCAATTGATGGCGAGAACGCAGATATTGATCTGACGGATGGCTATCGAGTGATCATCCGAGATCGCGAGGTCACCTTCACCATCCCGGGCTACGGCCAGATTGTGGCCTTGCCTACACGCCGCGGCGTTGAGGTTGACCTCCCCGATGGCCCACTACCGTCATGGATCAACCTTTCCAAAACACGTCTGAATGTGAAAACACCAAATGGCCGCATTTCCGTGACCAAGGCCAAGACCACCATATTTAGATATTTTTTCGGTTGGGAGTTGTTCTGGTTCACGCTTGATAGTCCTTATAACGGATTGGGCATCACGGAACTGGTGTCATTGGCACTTTCAAATGAACGGAATGAAAACGGCCAAACCCATGCGTTGGCAATCTTTCTGGATTTCTGGTTTAACCCGATGTGGCGGCATGGCGAGGTCGCCTGGGCTCTTGTCGAGACGGTGTTGATGGCCTTTCTGGGTACGATTGGCGCTGCCTGTCTTGCTCTGCCGCTCGGTTTTTTGTCTGCACGAAACTTTGCCCCAAGCCTGATTGGCCGATTTGGCTTGCGGCGTCTCTTTGATTTTTTGCGAGGTGTCGATGGTCTTATCTGGACAGTCATCCTGTCCCGCGCCTTTGGTCCAGGGCCAATGACGGGGGCGCTCGCCATTTTGATCACCGACACTGGCACCTTTGGAAAGATGTTCTCGGAGGCGTTGGAGAATGTTGACGATAAGCAGATCGAGGGATTGAAATCCACTGGGGCTAGCCCCGTCTCGCAAAACCGTTTTGGCGTGATCCCACAAATCACCCCGGTGCTACTCAGCCAAATTCTCTATTACCTAGAATCAAACACGCGCTCAGCCACAATTATTGGCGCGATTGTTGGCGGCGGCATTGGCCTATTGCTTACACAGGCCATCATCACTCAGAAAGACTGGGAAGAAGTGACCTACTACATCATACTGATCGTGGTGATGGTCTTTATTATGGATTCACTGTCCGGGTGGCTTCGTCGCCGGTTGATTAAAGGCGAATCAACAGCCCCCTAAGTAGAAAAATCTAAATGGAGCCAGATACGTCGGTGAGCATAAGTATGGCGAGAAGCACGGCCAAGGAACTAAGACATGGGCCGATGGAGGCGAATACGTCAGTGAGTTCGAGGATTGGAAGCAACACGACCGCTTCAATTTTGGTATTTCTTACGCTTAGCGCTTTGGTAAGGATCAGGCCCCAGACCTAGCATCAGCGTCCCTTAGATTTGACTATCTCCCCAAGCTGGATCACACGCTACGCTTTTCATATCTATCAGACTTAGAGAACCCAGACCGCTTCAAGGCGAAAGTGTCTTACCGGATACTTTTTTAGGGTTCTATATGCGGTTTTACACGCCGCTCAAATGCAGACGTTCTTTGTTAACCAGCAAGGCGAGCGTATAGCCAGTGTCAAAACCGCCTTTGTCAATGCCTACAGGAAAGCGGGTATAGCTGATTTTACGATGCACAATCTGCGCCACACCTGTGCTGCTTGGCTGGTATCAGCCGGCGTCAGTCTGATTGCGGTGTCGGACCTTCTTGGTCACTGCACACTCAAGATGAACGAAAGATATGCGCGTCTTGCACCAAATTAATGCCCCACAGGCGAACCCAAATACAAAAAAATTAAACCGTCACGCTGTTGTCACAATGATTGACTACATTGAGAGAGTGGTTTCTTGCACCTCGCATAGAAACCCATGATTTAGATTTTCAATAAACATACATGGAGTGAAAAATGACGAATAGCGAAGTTAGCGTTAAGTTGATGATCAATTTTAACGCGGCGCAGTGGGATGAATGGCGTGAGCATATAGCGGACGACGCAACCATGGAGGATATGGCGAGTGGATACAAGGCCTCAGGAGGTGACGAAGTAGCCGGATATGCGCAGGGGTGGAAAATGGCATTTCCCGATATGGTTGGCACATGTGAGAGGCGACATGTTGCTGGAGACGTAATACTAGAGGAGTGCTCTTGGACTGGAACCCATACTGGTGACATGATGACGCCAAACGGAACCATCCCCCCAACAAATAAGACTATGAAAATATCCAATATCCTTGTTTGGGAGTTTGAAGATGGCAAGGTTAAATCAGCCAAAAATTATTTAGATATGATGTCAATGATGTCTCAGCTTGGCCTGATGGACTAAGCGTATTTCTTGAAGACACCAGCCTCTGACGAATAGCACGCTGCATTAAAAATTAGGTGCCAATAAGTCATTAGCTGGTGTGCAATTGAAATCTCAAAAACATTAACTTAGGACACGCTAATGATTTTCTTTGTTGACGAAAAAATTGAAGACTATGCACGTTTTTGCGAATGGTTTAACACTGAGGCCGTTTCGCAACTAGAAGCTCTTGGGGGTAAAGTTCTGGTTCAGGGGGTCAATAGTGAAGACGAGCAGAACCTAAGGCTCGTCATGGAGTTGCCAGACTCAGAGACTCTCGAGAGACTTGTGACAGATCCAGAATTCACTGCCGCTCGGGTTTCTGCTGGTGTGCATGTGGATACGACAGTGCTCACTGTCTTAAAAGACTAAAGTTAATTTAAACTCAAGACTGATAGATAAACACGACATGAAGAAACTCTCCATAATTCGATTCAAGCCCAAACCGGAAAACTTTCAAGAGTTTTTGCAAAATCTTCGACAGAACTCGAGTCAGGGCAGAACAGCGATTCCGCCGACTCATTACCTAATGACTCATGGTGATGAGATCTATGCAGTGGCTATTCGCGATGCGGATGCGCTACAAGAACGTTCCGCGGAAGGTGTGAATTGGCTGGATACCCAGCGCCATCTTTTACAGGAATATAATGAAGTAGATCGCCATACGTTACCGGTGACCGGCGACCTCGTAGAAGACTAATCTAAAGTTGTCGCATGGCTGGCTGCGATAAAATTTAATAACTTCTTTCGCTACCCCACTTCCGTTTATCAACTAGTAAAATTTAGGAGAACATCATGCCAAGATTCGTTACGCTTGCGCGATATACCAACCAAGGAATCGCATGACTCATTGATAACGCGTCAGATCGGAAGGCGGTAATGAAGGTTATGCATGAGAGCGTTGGGGCCACGATGGTCGATTATTGCCTAACGGGAGGTCAGTATGACTTTTTCGTGATCTCGGATGCTGATTCTTTTGAGCAAATCGCTACCCTGGCTGATTTGGCGGAAAGAGTGGGTAATCGTTTGCGGCTGCTGATGGCAACCTAGCTGCGGGTGGGTGTTGCTGCTGTTTTACTGAGTATCAGACGACGACGGCCTGAGCAGCCAGGCCATCAGGCCGGTCGCGATGGCCGCGCCGACAAACTGCATCAGAATAAATCCGGGCGCATTCTCGGGTGCGATCCCGCTGAAGGTATCCGTCAGGCTGCGCGCGATGGTTACGGCGGGGTTGGCAAATGATGTCGAGGCTGTGAACCAGTATGCCGCGGTAATGTAAAGTCCTACCGCGGTGGGTACTGCTTCCGGTCGCCAACGTAGTGTCCCAAGAATAGTCGCGACAAGTCCAAACGTGGCGATACCCTCCGAGAGCCATTGTGCCGGGCCGTTTCTGATGTTGGTCGATATCTGCAGCAGGATCTCCTCAAACATCGCATGCGCCACCAGCGTGCCCATGATGGCGCCGATGATCTGAACGCCGACATAGGTGAGGGCTTCGTTAAGTTTGATCTCACGGCGCAACCAGAAGGCCAGGGTCACGGCAGGATTGAAATGTGCCCCCGATACGGGGCCGAGCATCGTGATCAGAACGAACAGGATCGCGCCGGTAGGAATCGTGTTTCCCAGAAGCGCGAGAGCCACGTTTCCGCCCGCAAGACGTTCGGCCATGATGCCTGAACCCACTACCGTCGCGAGCAGCAGGGCTGTGCCGAGGCACTCCGCTACCAGCCGACGGGAAAAAGTAAAGCGCATCATGAGATGTTTTTGGGACTGGGGCCTGCGTTGCCGATTGCGTCTAGCTGCTTTTGCAAACTGAC
>SHBR01000007.1 GCA_004212795.1 Candidatus Thioglobus sp. | reverse complement strand
GGTTTCCCAGACTGATTTACCCCATAAATCAGAAGCGTCTTTCAGCTCTGCCTGGTCATTAGTCATATCGAGGTAAACCGGAGACGCCGACTTGCCCTCAAAAATCACCATGTCCCAGCCCGCGTTCTTCAGCTCAGCGCCAAAAAAACCGCCTGAATTAGAGCAAGCAATAGCACCGGTTAAAGGACCTTTGCAGACAACTGACCAGCGCCCTGAGGTAGGTGCAATCGTGCCGGTTAATGGACCCGTCGCGAATATCATTTTATTATCAGGCGAAAAAGGGTCGACGGTTGGATCGGTTTCTTCAACCAGATATTTGGTGGCCAAACCTCTCTGACCCATGTAATCATTTGCCCACTGCATATTTAAAGGCTCGCTCGTGCACGTGCCTGCACTTAGATCGACTCTCAAAATTTTTCCTGTCCAACTCATACTGCTATCCTCCTTCCTTAGTAAACGATTTAAACCGCAATTGATTTTTAACGACTCAACTTGGATCCAAAATTACTGTCTTGTCTATAAATTAAAATATTTTACTGGTGCGAGCGAGGCGCCCTAATCCTCCTACCAACAACCTCGTCGCTGCTTTTACGGATACCATCACCGTTTAAGCAATTCCTTCTTCGATGCCCGCGGCCAGAATCGCATTCCGCCGCATTTTGTCGTATCCGGTACTATCCTCCGCGACAAAGGATAAGGCCGTTGTTGGGCATGCTTCAACACACATCGGTTCGCCTCCACATAAGTCGCACTTAGTCACAACGCCTGAGTCAACGTCATAATTTATAGCGCCGAAGGGACAGGCGATCGTACACACTTTGCAGCCCACACAAACCTCGGCTGAGACTTCCTTTGCGCCTGTCGATGGATTGACTGTTATGGCCTCGACAGGACAAACCACCATGCACCAAGCGCCTTCACACTGTGTGCACGTCGAGGGAACATTTAAAGCCCCACCGTCGAAAATCGTGATATCCATCACCGACTTTGAAGGATTAAATGCGCCAACCTTGCCGTATGAGCACATCATTTCGCACTGGTGACAACCGGTACACGCATCTGCTTCCATGACCAATGCTTTATGCATATCGAATTCCTTTAAAATACACCCAAATTACGTTTTACAAGTCTGCGACATATCTTGTCGCTAACCCGAAAACCATTATTTATAGTATCGCACCATAAAGGTGCTTAAAACAACATGACATTAGACGCGCTGAGTAAAATAGCCTCTGAGACGATGCTAATCACAACATTATCGGTAGAAATTCCACATTGATTACATGATTATTTTGGCTCATCACTCACGCCAGCCAATAAACGTTTTAGAGCCTTGAACACTTTCAGGATAGGTGTAAATGTTAAAGGCTAAGAAAATCATCTTAATGATTCTGAAGCTGCTGATTGTGGTGGCCCTCTTCGGGATTATTTACTACAACATCAACTGGATTGATACGGTCACGCATACGGATTTAAACGGGCATATCAATAAGCGTGAAGGCGTCGTCATCGGACCCTGGGATCAAACTCAAATCCAGTTTCAATTTAAGGACTCTGAACAACACGTTTCGATTAAAAAGGGGATTCAGGCCAACGGCTCTGTGCTCTCTGTTTCACCCGGCCTGCCGACTTATGTCCGGAATCTAGACGGTCCACTGTTCGCCGCCGGCGCCTTTTTGTTTTTTCTTTTTTTCGTGACTATTAACTCAAGATGGTGGTTTTTACTGCGTGCCAACGGATTAAACGTGCGATTTCTCGAGGCGCAGAAATATGGATGGATCGGACTTTTTTTCAACAACGCGCTACCGGGCGCCACAGGCGGAGATGTTATTAAAGCGGTTTACATTGCCCGACGTTGCTCCGGCGATAAAGTGCGCGCTATTGTCTCGATATTTGTTGATCGAATGATTGGGGTTGTATCTTTACTTTTCGTAGGCTGTATAGCCAGTCTTATGGCGATGGATCGCTTCCCTGTGTTTGCCAGCACAATCTGGCTTACCGGTATCGGTGTCTTATTTTTCTGTTTTTTGTTAGTGAGTCCTAGCCTGCGAAAATTGATCCGATTTGACGCCATCGTGTCATGGCTTCCGCAGAAAATTGGTAAAATTATCAATGAACTTGATCAGGCGATCCTTTACTATCGTGCACATCTAACGGGAATCGGCCTTTGGATTCTCGCGAGCCCGCTGATCTACACATTGTTTATTGGTAGTTTTTACCTGATGTCAGAGAGTCTCGGAGTCGGCATTTCGCTCAAAGATTTATTTTTTATTGTGCCCGTAGCATCAGTTATTCAGGGAATTCCGATTGCGCCCGCAGGCTGGGGTATCGGGGAAGCTGCCTACGGCGCACTCATCGGAAAATTTGGGGCTGCCAGCCTTCCGGAAACCGTCGACGCCGAACAGATTATGAGAACCCGTGGCGTCGCGCTTTCAATTTTGCATCGAATTCATGTCGTCGCGTGGTCGCTTCTGGGCGGGCTTTTGGTATTACTTGATAGAAAGCGTGAATTTGAAAACTCGCCTAAAGCGCCTCAATAAATCCAAACGAGAGCAACATCTTGACCGTATCTGACTCCTATCCTCACTTCGCGACCCGGCCGAAGCCGCACGCAGACGGCACGCTATCAGTGACGATTACGCATCTAGAAATGAAGCGGGCTCCATCGGGGCGCGCACTTGAATCTCCAGGTAGCGGGCTTGCGATTCTTCGAATCAAGCGCCCTACCACTCCTTTTTATCGTTTCCTTTACAACCAAGTCGGTGCACGATGGCTATGGTACGAACGACGCGCAATGTCTGATAAAACGCTAAATGAAATTTTGAGTCACGAGAAGAACCATGTTTACGTCTTGTATCATGATGGTGATCCAGCCGGCTTCGTGGAACTGGACCATCGAGATCAAAATGAAAACGAGCTGGCTTATTTTGGTCTTCTGCCAGCGCACATCGGAAAACGGCTGGGGCCCTGGTTTCTGGATTGGGCGGTTCGAACCGCTTGGCATACCCGTCCCAAACGACTCATCGTCAATACCTGCAACCTGGATCATCCCAAAGCCATCATCGTCTACCAACGAGCAGGCTTCAGGCCCTATCAACAAGAAGAGAAAACGATATCAGACCCACGTCAATCGTCACTATGGAACACACCACCCGAGTAAAGGAAATCAATGAAACTGGAGATCATTTCACCACTGAAAAATTCAGATAGCGGCGTTCCCGTCAGGAGACTTCTGCCTGATCTCCTCTGCGGCTCAGCCACTCCTTTCGGTCTGGTGATCGTTTGCGTGCAAGCAGGAGATCAAGCATTGAGTCGGTCTTGTTGCCAGCATCCAGGCTGAGCTCAATGAGTCTTCGCGAGCTTGCATCCATGGTCGTTTCTCGCAATTGCGCAGGGTTCATCTCGCCTAATCCCTTAAATCGCTGAACATTGACCGCACCCCTAATTTTTTCATTTTTTATCCTCTCAAGCGCCAGCTCTTTTTCAGCATCATCAAGCGCATAAGCCACATGTTTGCCCACGTCAATTCGATAAAGAGGCGGCATTGACACGCAGATTCGACCCGTTTCTACAAGCGGTCTGAAATGCCGGACGAAAAGCGCGCACAATAAAGTCGCAATATGCGCTCCATCCGAATCGGCATCAGCAAGAATGCAAACCCGTCCGTACCGAAGACCGGATGTATCTGTCGAGCCCGGATCAACCCCTAAGGCAACCGCGATATCATGAACAGACTGAGATCCGAGCACTTCTGCGGAATCAACTTCCCAGGTATTCAAAATTTTTCCCCTCAGGGGCAAGATTGCCTGAAACTCCCTATCCCGCGCCTGCTTGGCTGAACCCCCGGCAGAATCACCCTCAACCAGAAAAATTTCTGTCCTCTCCAAATCTTCGCTCGTGCAATCTGCGAGTTTGCCGGGTAGTGTTGGGCCCGTCGTCGCCTTCTTGCGTTCAACCTGTCTCGCAGATCGCATCCGTAATTGCGCGCTTTCGATTGCAAGATTTGCAATCTGTTCTCCTTTTTCGGAATTTTGGTTAAGCCAAAGACTAAATTGGTCCTTAACAACAGCAGCTGTAACTGATGCGGCATCACGAGACGAGAGACGGTCTTTGGTTTGGCCGCTAAACTGGGGGTCTTTCATTCGCAACGACAATACATAGGCACACTTCTGCCAGACGTCTTCAGGTGCAATCTTTACGCCACGAGGAACCAGAGAACGAAACTCGCAAAATTCTCGAATAGCCTCGGTCAGTCCAGTTCGAAATCCACTGACATGACTTCCCCCTTGGGTGGTCGGGATCAAATTGACATAACTTTCCTCAAATCGCTCCGATCCCTCGCTAAACCAAGTTAGTGCCCAATCAACCTGTTGTTCTTTTTGCATGACATGCCCGACATGGGGCGGATCTGGCACCAGCGCCGAACTGCCCAGTTGGGTCACCAAATAGTCGAGCAGTCCGTCTTCGTATTCCCAGCTTTCATCATTCTTCTTGTTCGCCTGATCAAAAAAGTCGATTCGAAGGCCCGAACAGAGCACTGCTTTTGCGCGCAGCAGTCTTTTAAGGCGCGACACTGAGATCGACGGAGAATCAAAAAAAATCGGGTCTGGCCAAAATTGAATGGTGGTACCTGTATTTCGGGCGCCTACCTTTCCAACAGGCTTTAACGGCCCTGTCGGCACACCGTCTCGAAAACGCATAGCAAACTCTTTGCCATTTCGCTTCACCTTGACCTCGAGGCTGCTCGAAAGCGCGTTCACCACCGATACGCCGACCCCGTGAAGCCCCCCGGAGAAAGTATAGGATTTATCCGAAAATTTTCCACCTGCATGGAGTCTGGTCAAAATGACCTCAACCGCGCTGACTTTCTCCCCTTTATGTTGATCGACCGGCATACCCCGACCATCATCTGAAACTGAGACAGAATCGTCTTTATGTAACGTGACTGAGATTCGCCGTGCGTAACCGCTAATGGCTTCATCGACACTGTTGTCCACCACCTCCTGAACAAGGTGATTGGGTCGTTCGGTCTGGGTATACATACCGGGGCGCTTGCGCACCGGCTGCAGCCCTGTCAGGACTTCAATCGCAGAAGCGTCGTAATTTGCCGCCATGAATCAAATACGCAGGTCTTAGGATGCGGGCAATCATACACGAACCGATCTTTGTTTTAGAGCATTTAAAAGAGGTATCATTGGCACCTGTCACAGATTTTCGACACTCTGGAACATCGCAACAGTGCTGAGATAAAATTTACCCAATTTAAACGAGTTGCAGCACTCTGTTCATCGACAAACGAGGCTTGACCATGGCCAAACAAACCCCATCACGGGTTGGTGATTTTGAAAAATCCTTAACGGAACTCGAGAAGATCGTCGAACGCATGGAGGACGGCGAACAATCTCTAGAAGTATCTCTCAAAGATTTTGAGCGTGGGATGACGCTCGTGCGACAGTGTCGAGACAGTCTCGCGAGCGCTGAGGCCAAAGTCCAGAAACTCATCGAAAAAAATGGAAAACTGGAATCGGTTTCTCTTGATTCAGATAAAACATAATCGTGGATCATGACCTCAGCGCAAATTGGTCACGCTGGCGGGAGCGCGTAGATAACCAGCTCAATAAGCTTATCCCCCAGCCCCACATATCTCCTGCCACCCTGCACGAAGCGATGCGTTATGCCAGTATCGGGGCCGGTAAACGCTACCGTGCCGCTCTGGTGTATGCCTCAGGACAAGCCTTGGGGGCTGAGGATGCCCAACTTGATAACGCCGCCTGTGCGGTAGAGCTTACCCATGCATTCTCTTTGGTTCATGACGATTTACCCGCAATGGATGACGACGATCTAAGACGCGGTAAACCATCGTGCCATCGCGCTTTCGACGAAGCAACTGCGATTCTTGCGGGTGATGCACTCCAGACGCTAGCCTTCGAAGTGCTCAGCGCAAAAAGTGGCCGTAAAAGTGCGACTGAAAATCAACTGGAAATGATTCGAACTTTAGCCATTGCTACCGGATCGCTCGGCCTTGCAGGTGGCCAGGTTATTGATTTGAGCCTAGTTTCCCAATCCGCAAAGACGGATACGCTTAAAACAATGCACCAAATGAAAACAGGCGCGCTCATTGAAGCATCTGTTCATCTCGGTGGCCTAGGCGCATTTGCCGAATCAAAACAGCTTGAGACACTTCGAGACTTTTCGAGACCGCTTGGGCTCGCGTTCCAAGTTGTTGATGATATTTTAGATGGCACGGCGGATACGGCGACACTGGGGAAGCCCGCCGGCGCCGATCAGGAGAAGATGAAGCCCACCTATCTCAGTCTTATGGGAGAAAAAGCCGCGAGGCGCTATGCCAAAGAGCTTATTGAGAGTGCAATTCAGGCGCTTGACGGGGCTAATCTTGAAGGTAGACTGCTTACCGCCCTGGCTAAGTTCACTTTAGAACGATCGTTCTAGCGATAATGTTCTGGAGATAATCTTCGTCTTCATGCATTTATCTGACGACTTACAGTCCTATGCCTTCCAAACAATCCAGTTCTTTTCTAAATCAGGTTGATACGCCTGCTGACCTGCGCGCGCTGCCGACCAAGGCCCTAGAACCGCTGGCTGATGAACTCAGGGAATATCTAATCGATGTCATTTCTGAGACGGGCGGACACCTCGCACCTGGTCTCGGCACCGTCGAACTTGCAATCGCACTGCACTATGTATTCAACACACCTGTCGATAAATTGGTATGGGATATTGGTCACCAGGCCTATCCCCACAAGATTCTGACGGGTCGGCGGAAACAAATGCAGACCATTCGAAAAGCGGGTGGACTGTCCGGCTTTCTGAAACGAGCAGAAAGCGAGTTTGATAGTTTCGGTGCCGGCCATTCGAGCACGTCGATTAGTGCCGCCCTTGGAATGGCAATTGCCGCAAAAATAAAGGGGGACTCAAACCAGGTCGTTGCCATTATTGGTGACGGTGCGCTTACCGCAGGTCAGGCCATGGAGGCGCTCAATAATGCTGGCGATCTCGACGCCAATTTACTGGTGGTTCTGAATGACAATGAAATGTCGATCTCAAGAAACGTCGGCGCGCTATCTAATTACCTCGCTCGAATCCTCTCGGGTCGAGCTTACACATCGGCTCGCGAAGGAAGCAAAACCGTGCTTGGCACCGTGCCGCCGGTACAAGCTTTCGCGCGCCGATGGGAAGAACACCTGAAAGGCATGGTCATGCCAAGCACGCTGTTTGAAGAGCTTGGTTTTAATTATATTGGACCAATCGACGGGCATGATATCCATACGCTAGTCGCGACTCTTAATAATATGAAATCGATGACCGGGCCGCGGTTTCTGCACATCGCCACTCAAAAGGGTAGAGGTTTTAAACCTGCTGAGGGCGAGCCCATCGCCTATCACGGCATCGGGCCTTTTAATCCCGACACCGGGAAAGTTGAAAAAAAACCTAGCCAAAGAACATATACCCAGGTTTTTGGTGACTGGCTCTGCGATATGGCAGCAAAAGACAACCGACTCATTGGAATAACACCTGCGATGCGCGAGGGATCGGGGCTTGTTCGATTTGCCGAGCAGTATCCTGATCGTTATTTCGATGTTGGTATTGCTGAGCAACATGCCCTCACATTTTCTGCGGGAGCCGCATGCGACGGCCTCAAGCCTGTCGTTGCGATTTATTCGACTTTTCTACAACGCGCCTACGACCAGTTGATTCATGACATTAGCGTTCAGAATCTTGATGTCACTTTTGGGATTGATCGTTCGGGAATTGTGGGAGCAGATGGACCCACTCATCAAGGCGCTTTTGATATGAGTTTCTTGCGTTGCGTGCCTAACATGGTTCTGCTCGCACCCTCTAATGAATCAGAATGTCGCGATATGCTGTATACCGCTTTCCTTTACAACGGTCCGGCAGCGGTAAGGTATCCTCGGGGATCCGGGCCGGGTGAAGTTGAATCTGCAGAAATGCGGGCCATCCCCATTGGTAAAGGCGTCGTGAAACGGACTGGCACCCGTGTCGCTTTGCTTGCATTTGGCACAATGGTCAATCCTGCACTGACGGCAGGCGTGGAACTAGATGCAACTGTGGTCAACATGAGGAGCGTGAAACCGATGGACAACGAGCTCATTCTTAAGATGGCCGAGTCTCATGAAATCATCGTTTCAATTGAGGAAAATACCGTTAATGGCGGCGCGGGTGCAGGTGTCGCTGAAGTGTTATCCGCAGCCGGATGTACCACTCCAATTCTTATATTGGGACTGCCTGACCATCATGTCGATCAAGGCGAGACGGGGTCGGTACTTTCCAGTTTGGGCCTAGATTCGGCCGGGATCGTTGCTTCTGTTAGAAAAAGAATCTCGCTGAAGGCAACGACTTCACGCTGAGCTGTTTGTTTTTCAGATAAAATCAAATAAATTAACCAAAAATTTTAAGTCATCCCATGCTCGAAACAGAAACCGAATCTCACAACGTGAATGAAATCGAAGACGTTCAGGGGAGTCCTGACACTCGAAATATCACCATCGACAAAGTCGGCGTCAAAGATCTCCGTCATCCGGTCCGTATTCAGGATAGGAGTGGCCATGATCAGCACACTGTTGCCAACTTTAGTATGTATGTTGAGCTGCCCCATAATTTCAAAGGCACTCACATGTCGCGATTTGTTGAGATCCTAAGTCGTCATGAAAGAGAAATCTCTGTTCAATCTTTTCGCTCAATGCTGCAGGAAACACGTGATCACTTGGATGCCGGCACGAGCCATATTGAAATGGCGTTTCCATTTTTCCTCGAAAAAGCAGCGCCGATAACGGGCGTCAAAAGTTTGATGGACTACCAGGTGACGTTCGTGGGAGAGGCAATTGATGATGAGGTCTCGACAGAGGTTCGAGTCGTGGTGCCGGTCACCAGTTTGTGTCCGTGCTCAAAGAAAATTTCTCAGTACGGTGCCCACAATCAACGATCCCACGTTACCGTCTCGGTAAAATCTAAGGCGTTTATTTGGATCGAAGAAATCATTGATATTGTAGAGCAAGAAGCCAGTTGCGAACTCTACGGATTGTTAAAACGTCCCGATGAAAAATATGTCACTGAAAGAGCTTACGAGAATCCTAAATTTGTGGAGGATATGGTCCGCGACGTTGCCGGAAGACTCAATAGCGATGACCGCATTTTAAAGTACACCGTAGAAGCTGAAAACTTCGAATCCATCCATAATCACTCGGCCTACGCGCAGATCAACTTCTCTCGCGACCTCTAACTACTTTATAAACTCACCAGTTTTCTTTTTTGTCGGCTATTTGGCGTCACGATCGATTTAGTAATTAACCGACCGGTGTTGGCCACGTATCCGAGAGGCGATATCCAGAGGGCCAGGGGTCCTTTGGATCTAACATGTGCTGATGAGTGCCGGTAATCCAGGCGCGGCCTGCAACAGACGGCACGATCGCAGATTTTCCATTCGCTAACTGAGTCACTTCCTCGATTTGACAATTAAATTCAGAATTAATTACTGATTCACCTACAAATCTATCCCCCGGCATCAGCAATCCGCGCTCATGCAAAACGGCCATCCGAGCACTACAGCCAGTGCCACAGGGCGAGCGATCCAGTTTACCGGGCTGAATAACGACCGTATTTCGACCTCTTACTTGTCCTCCTTCTCGTTTAATCGGGCAAGTCAGCATACAAAAAGAAAGGTGTGACCAGTTTTTATTCTCAGGATGTGAAAAACCGATTTGCTCATTGGCCGCTCTTATAATTTTTTGTCCAGACGCGACCATGTCATGCGCCTCATCTGGCGAGACTGAAAAGCCAACTGACCCGGCATCAACCAAACAAAAACTATCTCCTCCGTAAGCGGTATCGACCGAAATTGATCCCAGGCCTTCCACCTCAATCACTTGATCGAGCTTGTCGACGAATGATGGCACGTTAGTAAATTGAACCGACGTCACAACGCCATCTGAACAAAATGCCTTTGCTTTTACCAATCCCCCGGGCGCTTCTAATAGAACCTCAGTTACCGGCTCTTGCATCGGGAGAATTCCAGTCTCCAGAAGCACGGTTGTGACACAAATCGCATTTGATCCTGACATTGGCGGGAAAAACGCCGCCTCCATGATAATAAACGCAGCATCGGCTCGAGGATCCACGGGAGGAACTAAAAGATTCGCATGGCGAAAAATCCCGCCTCGGGGCTCGTTGAGCAAAAAGTCCCGCAAATCACTTTGCTGTTCCAGTGTGCGAGATTGGGCCCACAAGGTATCACCCTTCGGGGGCGACACGCCTCCGACGATTACATCCCCAGGCTCCCCTTCTGCGTGACAACTGACAACCTGAATATTTTTTGAGCTGCGCATGACAGTAACTCCGTTTTAGTGTTATTCAATCTGAACTGACTTATCAGATTAACGGGGGCTCAAGCATTTGATCTGCCCACCAACTTTGATCGGGACCTTGCCACTGAAAACGGATTAGATCAATGCGGTCCTTTGAATCAAACTGTACCCCTTCATTTTCAAGCAGCCGTTGTTGCTCAGAATCAATCAATCCATCGGAGCGAATACTGATCTGGCCTCGGCTATTGATAACCCGATGCCACGGCACTGTGTCAGTGGGGGCCGCCGCCATCGCGTAGCCCGCCTGCCGCGCCGAGCAGCCCGCTAATTTTGCAATCTGTCCGTAAGTCGCGACTTTCCCTCGCGGGACTCCCATCACCAACATATAGATTCGCTGATAAACCTCGGGCATCTTAAAGTATCAGGATCATCCGACTAAGCGATCACTTCCAATCCGCTATCACCAAACAATATCTTAGCGAGCGTAACTATCGGCACCCTAAGATCTGCCAATGCCTCACGACCGCCCTCCGAAGGTTTTTCAATCGCACACCCAATCCCGCAAAGACGTGCCTGACTCTCATGGACTAACGATGACAACGCGCGTAAAGTTGCCCCCGTCGCCAAGAAATCATCGATAACTAAAACTTGATCGCTCGGGCCAAGGAAGCGGCGATCAACCATCAGATCCGAAATCGTTCCTCGTGTTCGGCTCACGGTTTCAGCTACATAGTAAGTCCCCGTCATGGTGTGCGATTGGCTTTTCCGAGCATATATCAGCTGCGCACCAAACTGCTTTGCCACCTGAAGCGCAACCGGAATACCGCTAACCTCGGCTGTGAGTACTCGAGTGACATTGCTGATACGCTGATCCCGGAATCGGGCTTCCATTTCCGCAGCCATTCGCTCGGTGATAGCAGGATCAACCTGATGATTTAAAAAACTATCCACTTTGACGATGCCGCCACCAATATGCTCGCCCTCATTTTTAATTCTTTCGATTAACTCTTGCATAATTTAACTTTGACCCTGGGGTTTTCAATCGGCGTTAGAAAAGTGGCACGGACACAGCACCGTTACACGGGCGTTGCTAGACACGTGCCAAAAGATGCTCCAAGGCTATCTCGATTAGTTTTAATTGAGATGGACTAGATAAACGATGGTCGCCATCTTTAATCAACTGCACATTAACATCCTGACTTTCTAACGCATCAGCAAGATGCAAAGCTGTTTCCCATGGTACCTCAGCATCTTTGCAGCCCTGAATCAGGTTCACAGGCAGATTAATCGGCAATGGCTTATCCAGAACGCAGCAAGACTCCCCATCGTCAATGAATGCCTGAGTAAGATCAAATCCCACCGGATCATACTCGCTTGATAGCTTTACCTTTCCTGTTTCTCGCAAAGACGCTTTTTGGGCCGACGTTAATTCTCGAGAAACCAAGCTTCGCGTAAAGTCAGGTGCAGCGGCAATCCCAATCAGGCCTTTAACTTGTTGAGAAATCGCAAGAGCAACCCTCAGCATGATCCAGCCACCCATGCTCGATCCGACCAATACACAAGGTTCTGTGCCAATTTCTCGGAGGACCGTTAAAGTATCGGTCGTCCATCGACTAATAGATCCTTGGTCAAAAACCCCTTCAGACTTTCCATGGGCGGAGTAATCCAGTCTCAAAAAAGCACGCCCCTTAGATTCACACCACTTTGCTAAGTATTGCGCTTTCAATCCTTCCATGTCGGACCTAAACCCGCCGAGAAAAATTACCCATGGCTTCAACCCCGACTGTTTCTTATACGCGAGCAAACAGCCGTCTTCGGATCGAACCCATCCCAGACTATTGTCTTTAGGTTGCGGCATGTCTTTTAAATTCTCTTTAAAAAGCCGGATCACGAAAAAGCGTATTAGATCGGCATAGAAACGGTAAATTTAACAAAAAGTCACCTCTAAACCTTTTGGGTTTGCCCAATAATCGAAGAAACAGACCACCGGAGGAATATTTTTCGATTATTAGATTGACGTTTACGTAAACGTCAATCTAGAATTACGCATTCAACCCAAATGTGCCCGCCTATGGCTTCCCCCAACGTATCCGGACTTCGCTTTTCGCATGGAGAATCGATCGATCTTCTGCGCGAAACCGTAGCTGAATTTACCGCTGCCGAAATCGCACCTCGCGCCAATCAAATTGATCGGGACAATACCTTCCCTTCAGACTTGTGGAAAAAATTGGGCGAACTTGGACTGCTTGGGGTCACGATTGATCCTCAGTTTGGCGGCGCCGGCATGGGTTATCTAGAACATACCATTGCGATGGAAGAGATCAGTCGGGCGTCGGGCTCTGTTGGGCTGTCCTACGGCGCTCACTCCAACCTGTGTGTCAATCAAATATTCAGAAACGGATCAAAAAGTCAAAAAGAAAAGTATCTCCCCGCCCTTATTCAGGGGACGCACGTCGGCGCACTCGCAATGAGCGAGCATAATGCAGGTTCCGATGTCGTTAGCATGCGTTTACGCGCCGATAGACAAGGTGATCGTTTTATCTTAAATGGGACTAAGATGTGGATTACCAACGGTCCTGATGCAGATACGCTGGTGGTCTATGCGAAAACTGATCTAGATGCGGGGCCACGCGGCATAACCGCTTTTATTATTGAAAAAGAATTTTCTGGTTTTTCAGTAGGTCCTAAACTCGATAAACTGGGTATGCGCGGATCAAACACCTGTGAGTTAATCTTTGAGGAATGCGAAGTACCGGAGACCCAAATATTAGGGGTCGAAAACGCTGGTGTTGGCGTTCTTATGAGTGGTCTGGATTACGAGCGTGTTGTACTGGCAGGGGGGCCGCTTGGCCTGATGCAAGCCTGTCTAGATATTGTCCTACCCTACGTTCATGATCGCGAGCAGTTTGGTCAACCGATTGGCAGTTTTCAAATGATTCAGGCAAAACTAGCCGATATGTACACTGAACTTAATGCATGCCGTGCCTACGTTTATGCAGTCGCGAGTGCATGTGACGCTGGCGAAACGACAAGAAAAGATGCGGCGGGTGCTATTCTTTATAGTGCCGAACGAGCCACGCAGATGGCACTGCAGGCTATTCAAATACTGGGCGGCTCCGGATACGTAAACGAGCAAGGCACAGGACGAATTTTAAGAGATGCAAAACTATATGAAATTGGCGCAGGCACAAGCGAGATCAGAAGAATGCTAATCGCCCGAGAACTTTTCAACGAAAGCGTGTAGGAAACAAGACCATGCAAGATGATCCTATTGTTATCACTGGCGCTGCCCGCACTCCGATTGGATCGTTCCAGGGAGTGCTCTCAGATGTTTCTGCCACAAACCTTGGCGCCACGGCGATTGCCGCCGCAATCGAACGTTCGGCTATTGAGCCCGAATCAGTCGAGGAAGTCATTATGGGTTGTGTATTGCCTGCAGGCTTGCGCCAGGCTCCTGCCAGACAAGCAGCTCTCGGCGGAGGCTTACCACTTTGGACGCCGTGCACAACGATTAACAAGATGTGTGGCTCTGGAATGAAAGCCGCCATGCTAGGCCATGATCTTATTGTGTCCGGTAGCGCCGAGATTACCGTCACAGGAGGTCTGGAGAGTATGAGTCGCGCGCCATATCTTCTTCAGAAAGCCCGCTCAGGCTATCGACTTGGTAACAGCGAAATCCTCGATCACATGTTTATTGATGGCCTCGAAGACGCTTATGAGCCTGGAAAGCTGATGGGTCATTTCGCGGAAGACTGCGCCCAGCGTTATCACTTTAGTCGAGAGGACCAAGATGGTTTTGCGATCGAATCACTGACACGGGCGACCGAGGCTATCGAAAACGGTGCTTTCCGCCGTGAGATTACGCCAGTATCAGTAACCAGGCGAAATGAAACCGTTTCCGTTGACACCGATCAGCAACCACTTACCGCAAATATCGAGAAAATTCCATCATTAAAACCAGCATTTCGAAAGGACGGTAGCGTAACGGCAGCAAATTCAAGCTCAATCTCTGACGGCGCCGCTGCGCTCGTTATGATGAAACTATCCAATGCAGAACGCGGCGGCCATGTACCGCTCGCTCGGGTCTGGGGACACTCAAGCTTTGCACAAGAGCCGGGGCTTTTTACCACCGCGCCTATCTTTGCAATCCGAAAATTACTCGATACACTCGGCTGGGAAACTTCTACCGTTGACTTATTTGAGATTAACGAAGCATTTGCGGTTGTTGCCATGGCTGCCATGCATGATCTGCAGATTCCTCACGAAAAGCTGAATATTCATGGAGGGGCTTGCGCGTTGGGCCATCCTGTCGGCGCCTCCGGTGCTCGAATTATTGTCACACTATTGCACGCACTTGAACGAAACGGACTACGGCGTGGCATTGCCGCACTCTGCATTGGTGGCGGGGAAGCCACAGCCATGGCGTTCGAGCGAATCGTCTAAGATTTTCTATCTTCCACAATCTGATTTATGAGTCATTTCAAGAGCCGCCTTGACCCTAAAAGCGCGGAATTTTTAAATAACCGCGGTTTGATGCTCAAAAAGTCAAAGGCGATCGCGAAGGCAATAAAAAAATCGCGAGGCGGCGGCAGTGAAAAATCGCTCCAGCGCCACATATCAAGAGGTAAGTTACTGCCAAGGGATCGCATTCAAGCGCTTATCGATCCGGGTAGTTTTTTTCTGGAACTATCTGAGCTCGCCGGTTGGGCGCTTTACGATGACGATGTTCCATCGGGCGGAATCGTTACCGGCATCGGGCAGATCGATCAACGACCTTGCGTCATCGTTGCAAATGATGCAACGGTTAAGGGTGGCACCTACTACCCTATTACAGTCAAAAAACATCTTCGCGCACAAACAATCGCTGCAGAAAATAATTTGCCCTGCATTTATCTCGTTGACTCAGGAGGCGCTTATCTTCCTCAGCAAGATGAGGTATTTCCGGATCGTGAGCATTTTGGTCGGATCTTTTTCAATCAAGCTAACATGTCAGCGCAAGGTATCCCTCAAATCGCCGTGGTTATGGGTTCGTGCACAGCCGGTGGCGCGTATGTTCCAGCAATGTCGGATCAAGCCATTATCGTTCGGCGGCAAGGAACTATTTTTCTCGGAGGGCCGCCGCTAGTCAAAGCGGCAACTGGGGAAGAGGTGACATCCGAAGCGCTTGGAGGCGCCGATATCCATACCCGAATCTCAGGTGTTGCCGACTACTTAGCAGATGATGACCATCACGCACTTCAACTCACGCGACAGGTTATCAAGGACCTTAATCGCCCGGCTGTTGCGGTTGAGCCAGCCGCTAATCCTTTAGAACCCCGTTATGCGGTAGAGGAGTTATATGGCGTGGTGCCAGCAGATTCAAGATTACCCTTTGATATTCGCGAAGTGATCTGTCGGATTGTTGACGACAGCGACTTTCTGGAATTCAAAGCGCGTTATGGCAAAACGCTTATATGTGCTTTTGCAAAAATCAATGGCTATGCCATCGGAATCATCGCGAATAATGGTATTTTGTTTTCTGAGTCAGCGTTAAAAGGTGCTCACTTTATTGAACTGTGCGCCCAACGCGGCATCCCCATTCTTTTTCTCCAGAACATTACCGGATTTATGGTGGGAAGTCGTTATGAGCATGGCGGGATTGCACGAGATGGCGCTAAACTTGTCAACGCAGTGGCCTGTGCAAGAGTGCCTAAGTTAACTGTGATCGTAGGGGGCAGCTTTGGTGCCGGAAACTACGGCATGTGTGGTCGGGCTTATGACCCTCGCTTCTTGTGGATGTGGCCCAACGCCAGAATTTCGGTCATGGGCGGCGAGACTGCAGCGCAGGTGTTAGCCCAAGTTGGAGCCAGCGACGGAAAAGACCCCAAGAGTCAAGCGACAAAAATCGACGCACAAAAGTTTAGATCAAAAATTCTAAAGCAGTACGAAGAACAAGGACACCCGATCTATTCGAGCGCACGCCTTTGGGATGATGGCATTATTGACCCTACTGATACTCGCAAAGTACTGTCAATTGCCTTATCTACGGTAAGTAATGCACCGGTCACTAAGAGTGAGTTTGGCGTTTTTCGAATGTAGCAAAGTATGCATGGCTTTTTACTCAAAAAATTTTTAAATTAACTCTTATGACGACAAGGAAAAAAACTCATCAGGTGCGAGTGGGCAATATCAATATCGGTGGAGATTCGCCCATTGTGGTCCAGTCCATGACCAACACGGATACCGCTAACATCGAAGCCACGTCACGCCAGATCATGGACTTGGCAGATGCCGGCTCAGAAATCGTCAGAATTACGGTAAACAATGAACTTGCCGCTCGAGCCGTGCCCGTGATCCGCGGACGGTTGCAAGCGCAGGGGTATCAGGTCCCGCTCGTTGGTGATTTTCACTATAACGGCCACACGCTCCTCAAGGAATTCGATGATTGCGCGGAAGCGTTAGATAAGTACCGGATTAATCCAGGAAACGTGGGTCAGGGCGACAAGCGTGATGCGCGATTTTGCGAAATGGTCGAGCAGGCCTGTATAAGACAAAAGCCGATCCGAATTGGCGTGAACTGGGGATCCCTGGATCAGCAACTGCTTGCTTCAAAACTCGATGAGAACGCCGCTAAAAGTAATCCACGGCCATTGTCTCTTGTTACGCGAGAAGCTCTGGTCGACTCTGCTATCAATAGCGCTGAACTTGCACAGCGGGAAGGACTCAAGCCCAATCAGATCATTCTCTCAGCGAAAGTCAGCGCTGTTAATGAACTCGTTGGTGTTTATGAAACTCTCGCATCACGCTCAACTCTGCCACTGCATTTGGGTTTGACAGAAGCGGGGATGGGAGACAAGGGAGTGGTGTCGTCGACTGCAGGGCTAACGCTCTTATTACATCAAGGTATCGGGGATACGATTCGGGTCTCTTTAACGCCGCGTCCCGGAGAAACTCGCACCCGCGAAGTTCAAATCGCCCAAGAAGTCTTGCAATCATTGGGTTTACGAAGTTTTGCTCCACAGGTCACCGCGTGCCCCGGATGCGGGCGCACCACCAGCGACTATTTTCAACATCTTGCCGCAGATGTCCAGACCCACCTTCGTGAAAAGATGAACTCATGGAAGAGTGAATTTCCCGGAGCAGAAACACTGTCCGTAGCGGTCATGGGGTGCGTGGTCAACGGTCCAGGCGAAAGTAAACAGGCTGACATCGGTATCAGCTTGCCGGGTACAGGGGAAAATCCAGTCGCGCCTGTCTTCCAAGACGGCAAGAAAATTTGCACGCTACGCGGAGAGAATATTTCGACACAGTTCATCGACATCGTAGAGAAGTATGTCCAGAGCCGTTTTGGCTAACTCTTTCACACACCAACGGTTTAAATTCTGAAGAATGGACGCTTCATCATCTGAATACGAATTCAGTCAACATACCGTTGAAAGACCAAAGACGCATTTGTACCGCCAAAACCAAAGCTATTCGACATGACGGTATTCAGTCCGGTGGACTCAGTCGGAACCTGAACGATCGGAAATCCTAAGGCCTTTGGATCCAGGTTTTCGATATTAATCGATGGTGCAATAAAACCGCCATTCATCATTATCAGCGAATAGATCGCCTCGTTCACGCCGGCAGCACCGAGTGCATGACCGGTAAGTGATTTTGTCGCACTTATTCGAGGCAGTGAATCACCAAAAACTGCCTTGATCGAATCGAGCTCCTGAATGTCTCCAACTGGCGTGCTGGTGCCGTGAGTATTAATGTAATCGACCGGTTCCTTAACCTCCGCCAGCGCCAGATTCATGCACCGAATGGCGCCCTCGCCGGACGGCTGAACCATATCAAGTCCGTCACTGCTCGCGCCATAACCCACCAGCTCTGCAATAATATTTGCACCACGCTTTTTCGCATGCTCTAACTCTTCCAATACTAATAACCCACCACCTCCCGAGATGACAAAGCCATCCCTATTCGCATCGTAGGTCCGGGATGCAGATTGAGGATCATCGTTATAACGTGCTGACATTGCCCCCATTGCGTCAAACAAAACCGATGTTGACCAGTGCAGTTCCTCCCCCCCACCTGCAAATACAACATCCTGTTTTCCCATTTGGATAAGCTCCATACCGTGCCCAATGCAATGAGCACTTGTCGAACATGCGGAGCTAATAGAATAAGACACGCCTTTAATTGCGAATGCAGTGCTTAAGCAGGCTGAATTTGTGCTCGACATCGTTCGGGTCACCCTATACGGTCCTACCCTTTTAACGCCTTTTTCTCTTAAAAGATCAGCTGCGGCGACAGTATTCTCGGGCGACCCACCGCCACTTCCCACCACAATTCCGGTACGAGGATTAGAGATCTGGCTTTCGTTAAGTCCGCACCTTTCGAGCGCTTCGCGCATTGCAATATAGTTAAAAGCGGCTGAGTCGCCCATAAATCGTTTCAGCTTGCGATCAATCAGTGCGTCTAAATCGATCTCGATGCTGCCCATTACCTGGGACCGAAACCCCAGTTGCTGATACTCTTCTGAAAATTCGATTCCAGACTTCCCCACGCGCAGAGAAGACTCGACCGAGTTAACGTCGGTGCCAATACTGCTCACTATCCCCATGCCGGTTACGACAACGCGTTTCATTTATCCGCCTCCTGATTATCCGACGTAAACAACCCCACTCGCAAATCTTTACCCGTATAAATTAGTTGATCGTCAACTTCGACACATCCATCTGCTATCCCCATATAAAGTCGACGCATCACAACACGCTTCAAGGACACTTTGTATCGAACCCGCTTGCTTTCCGGTTGCACTTGACCTGTAAACCGAATCTCACCCGACCCCAACGCTCTGCCATGACCTAGACCCCCTCGCCATCCCAGAAAAAATCCAATCAATTGCCAAAGTGCATCAACCCCCAAACATCCTGGCATGACCGGATCATTCTCAAAGTGGCATTTAAAGAACCAAAGATCAGGGTGAATATCAAGTTCGGCGATGATCTCACCCTTGCCATATTCACCACCTTCATCAGAGATATGTGTAATCCTGTCAAACATCAGCATCGGTGGAAGTGGTAGTTGAGCATTACCGGCCCCAAACATTCGACCGTGTCCGCATTCCAACAACTGTTCCTGAGAAAAACTATCTTGCATTGCCTTACTTATAATCCCGCTGGGTCGCTGAATAACGTGTTATCCAATTATCACCATCGACAGATTATAACGAGTCGAGAAATATCTGATCGCCCGATCGTTATTCTCTAGTCTTTCACGATAAGAACATGTAAACGACGGGGGCCATGAGCGCCATACTGAATCGTCTGCTCTATGTCTCCGGTCTTCGATGGTCCGGTAATTAAATTGATCGCCCTTTGCGGAAAATGATCGCCTGTACGTAACAACGGCCAAACGTCTTCCTGGTAGCGAACGATCCGATCACAGTCTACGATGACAATATGGTCGTCCGGTAAAAAATTATGAGACGGCAACAAATCACTTCCAGAGCACATGACCAGCGTACCTGTCTCTGCAACAGCGGCGAATGCCTCACTAACCGCAACCCGGGTATTCTTATCAGCACTTTTTTTATACGTAAACACGCCCTCAGACCACTTCACTTGATCCAAGCAGGGTCCGGCACCTAGATGAATCTGGGGATCAATATCTAAACCTTGCAGGTACTTTAGGACGGCCGCCTCAATATCAACTAACTTGATGAATTCATAGGTACCATGAACCGCAACATGCTTTTCACAAAATCGAGTTAAATTATCGTCAGTGAACCCAGGCTGAATTTGCGGAGCCGTATATTTCAATCGAGCCCTTAACTCTGAAGTTCGCTGGCTTGTCTTTGGCTCTCCCGCAGTCAATGACTTCCGGATGTTGTTCAGGATCTCAAGGCGCGCCTCACTCATGCCCTTTCTCCTGCGAGTACCATTGTCGGAGAAAAGACTTTCTCGACGGCACTGGAAAATCACGGGTGTCCGTCCAACCCCGTCCAAATGGAATCCAGCGCAACCGCCCTGAACCACGGCTGATTCGATTCATCGTCCAAAGGGGTATCGCCATGACCGCCTGATAAAAGCGAGGTCGTCTCACCAACCAAGTCCATGCAGTTAATATCCAGCGGCTCGTTGCCGAGGTTAACTTTCTCTCGTGTTGCTCGGTTCGATGCTTGAGCAGAAGGTCAGACAGTGGAATGTGTACAGGGCAAACCTCCTTACAGCGCCCATTAAGCGTGCATGCATTTGGCAAATCCACCGCGCTGTCAAAGCCATTCAAAAGCGGAGTAAGCACAGAGCCCATGGGGCCCGGATAAATCCATCCGTAAGCGTGCCCACCGATTGCGCCATAAACGGGGCAATGATTGAGGCAAGCGCCGCACCGGATGCAGCGCAACATCGATTGATAATCACCGCCGAGCATACTGGAACGACCGTTATCGAGTAGCACGACATGATAAGCCTCTGGCCCTTCACCATCCTCTGGCCGACGTGGCCCCGAATAAATCGACGTGTAAGCTGAAAACTCCTGTCCCGTCGCGCTTCGTGCGAGCACTCGAAGTAAAACCGATAAATCCTCTAAAGAGGGAATCACCTTTTCAATTCCCGCAGTGACGATATGCACCTTTGGCAGGGAGCTGGTGAGATCTCCGTTACCCTCGTTGGTCACAATCACGTTTGCGCCTGTTTCGGCGACCAAAAAATTCGCGCCTGTAATCCCAACATCTGCAGACACAAATCGCTCCCTGAGTACACTCCTGGCCTCATTCACTAAGGCTTCGCGTTGAGTCACTCGATCAGTGTAACCAAGCGGGCTATGGTGCTCATGAAACAAATCCGTAATTTGCTCACGTGTCTTATGGACTGCTGGCGCGATAATATGGCTGGGGGTTTCTCCCGCTAACTGAACGATGTACTCCCCTAAATCCGTTTCGACGACCTCCATTCCAACCGCTTCCAGGGCCGGATTGAGATACATCTCCTCAGAGACCATCGACTTGCCTTTTGTTACGGTACGAGCGCCTGACGCTTTACAAATCTCGGCGATGATACTGCAAGCTTCCTCAGCATCTCGAGCCCAATGCACATGGCCGCCATTTTCAATAACTTTTTCTTCATATAACTCTAAATAAGTATCTAGATTAGAAAGCACATGATCCTTGATATCGCGCGCAGCGTCCCTGATTTGATCAAATTCAGGCAATGCGCTTTTTGCTTCGAGCCTTTTATCAACAAAGCCGCTTTTCGCTTTTGCCATCGCGCGTTGAAGATTAACGTCATTTAACGCCGTCCGAACACGGTCTTGAAACTCAACACGCTGAATGGAGGATATCTCGCTCATTCACTCTCCTCCGGATCTCCGATCGCTGGGCCATCCGTCATACCTGCCAGCACTTCTGCGATATGGAAAACCCTGGCCTTTTTATTATCGCGCCGAAGTCGACCAGCAATATTCAGCAAGCAGCCAAGATCACCGCCAAGAACCATGTCCGCGTCGCTGTTGCAGATTTCTGTACATTTATCTGACACCAGATGAGTCGAGATATCCGAGTATTTCAAACTGAATAAACCTCCAAATCCACAACACACATTGCTATCTTTGAGTTCTTTTAGCCTAAGTCCCTTCACCTGTTTCAAAAGTTCACGAGGCTGTTCATAGATCAATAACTCTCGAAGCCCTGTGCATGAGTCATGATAAGTGCATACCCCATCAAGAGCCGCATCAATTCCCTTTAATTCAACCTTCTCAAAAAGGAATTTCGTCAACTCCCAGGTTTTATCCGCGAGCTTCTGGGCTCGCCTTGCCCAGCGCATATCTTTAGAGAATAGAGTCGGGTATTTGTTTTTCAGCGTATCTGCACAGGACCCTGAGGGCACGACCACATAGTCCACATCAGAGAATTCGGTAATGACCTGCTTAGCAATCTCTATTGAATTTGCGCGGTCGCCACTATTGAGCGCAGGTTGGCCACAACAACTCTGCCCACGCGGCACTCGCACCTCACACTGCGCGCTTTCAAGCAAACTGACAGCCGCGAAAGCAACCTGGGGACGGATGAGATCTGCAAGACAGGTCACAAAAAGCCCGACGGTTATTGGCGAATTACTTTGATGTGTTTTCATAAGGATTGAAATAACGCTCCCGATCCTCACTGTATCATTGGACCTTGAAATTCACTATAGTTCACCTTGCTCAAACAGGTTTAGTGATTAAAAAAACCTAATTTGCAATACCTTAATGGACTGACCAATTGATTCGCCAATCATTAGAACGATTAAGGAGACGTCCCGAGATTCTACTTTTTCTTATGGCGGGCGCCGTTCCCTTAAGTTTTGCGACCTGGCAAGCGCTTTTAAACAATTTTGCGATCGAAAGAGCTGCATTCAGTGGCGCAGAAATTGGAATATTACAAAGCTTGAGAGAAGTGCCCGGTTTCCTCGCCTTCGCCGTCGTTTTCCTTCTTTATGTTCTAAGAGAGCAGCACATCGCACTCGTTTCCCTGACGCTTCTAGGCATTGGTACCGCGGTCACCGGCTTTTTTCCTAACGTACTCGGACTCTATCTGACAACAGTCTTTATGTCTGTCGGCTACCACTACTACGAGACGATTCAAACTTCTCTATCACTACAATGGGTTGATAAGCAAAATGCACCTGAGGTGCTTGGACGGATCATTGCGGTTGGCGCATTTACGTCGATTTTAACCTTCGGTGCTATTTGGCTAGCCTTCGATTTAGCCCAACTCGATTTTGTAATCGTTTATCTGATCGCTGGAGGTGCAACACTGGGAATCGTCATAATGTGTTCGCTCTTCTTCCCAACCTTTCCAACCAAGGTCAAACAAGTTCGACACATGGTGCTTCGCAAGCGGTACTGGCTCTATTACGGACTCATTTTTCTGTCAGGCGCCCGCAGACAAATCTTTATCGTTTTTGCCGGGTTTTTAATGGTTGAGAAATTTGGCTATAGTGTCGCGGCAATCTCTACACTTTTCCTCATAAACGCAACCCTGAATATGCTTTTCGCTGCACGAATCGGGCGGTTAATCAGTGTTGTTGGGGAAAGGACCGCACTAATCTTTGAGTACGTTGGACTCATTGGTGTATTTATTGCCTACGCTTTCGTAGAAAACTCTCAAATTGCCGCCGGGTTGTACATTGTTGACCACTTCTTTTTTGCGTTAGCAATTGCGATCAAGACCTACTTCCAAAAAATCGCTGATCCAGCCGACATTGCCTCAAGCGCCGGCGTGTCGTTTACCATCAACCACATTGCTGCAGTTGTGCTGCCGGCCATTCTCGGAGTGCTGTGGCTGAGCTCACCATCTTTAGTTTTTCTGGTCGGCGCTGGGCTTGCCGGATTATCCTTGTTTTTATCGCTAAACATCCCCAGGCAGCCAGCGCCCGGAAATGAAGTTAATTTTGGGCGTTGGGGCGATCTGGTCGAGCCCGCTCAATCGAGATCATGAGTGATCACGATTCCATCGTCAGCGTTAAAAAAGTAGCCCGCTTTTTTAATTCAGGTATCTCCCGGAAATGACGGATAATAGAACGGTGATGACTAATAACAAGTAATTTAATAATTTATATCATTAGTGCTATTGATCTAAAACGTTATCTCCATTTCGTACCCCGCGAATTTTCGAACATTAAATACCTTTCCATCTATCATCAAATACTGGCCTTTTATCCCAAAAAACTTGCCAGCGATCTTGGCGTCCTTATCAAAATTATGTGACTTCACCTTCTCAGGATATTCATGAACAGGATATCTAATATTGCAGACCGTATCCAGCATCGAGAGAACCGCAAACGATTGATCTTTTAATTGATCCGGTGCATCAACCATTTCCTCAAGTTGACTCATCAGTTGCGCGCGCATAGAGACAAGGTCAACAGAATCAGGGTCACCTCTCAGCATTTTCCGCCAATCGGTCCGGTCAGAAATGAAAGACCGCAAAGCATGCTCAATCAATCCTGTGGTACGACGATCCACGACCTCAAACATTGGAAGCGCCTCAATTGCCCCCTGATCAATCCATCTCGTCGGCACCTGACTGGCTCGAGTAATGCCCACTTTTAAGCCCGATGAGTTTGCAAGATAGACGATATGCGGTGCGAAGCAATTTTGTTTACCCCATTCTGGCTCTCGACAAGTCCCCTCATGAAAATGGCACAATTCAGGTTTGATGATGCACTGATCGCAGGATGCGAGGCGCTTGAAGCAGGGATAGCAGTGCCCTTGATTGAAACTCTTCTTGGTTTTTCGACCGCAGGCGATGCACGCAATGACACCTTCGAAGGAAAAAGCGATTTCTTTACCGATTAATGGGTTTAGCTCAAGCATTTGATCACCCACCGGTAGTCGATAACTGACCGTGTCAAGGAGATCGGTCTTCATTTTTCTGATTGGACCCTCTAGTACAGGCATGGTTTTATCTTCTTATAAATATTAAGTGGTCGCGTGTTGCCGATATTTGGTGTTGCTTTGGGCCAACCGCAGAAACTAATAATCCGCTGGCAATTTTTTTACGATAATCAAATGTTGCCCCTCGACTCGAATATATCCGCCCCTCAACAGGTCGCTCATCATTCGACTCACCATTTCTCTAGAACATCCAATCATGTCTGCCATCAATTGATGCGTCATACGCTTTTTAACAACCCAGTGCTCATCCTGTAATTCAGCCTCTTCATAGAGCTTCGCAGACATCCGTCGATAAGCACTACGAAGCGCTAGACCGTGTGCGGCATCCGTAAGCCTTCGGACCCGATGGGCGAGCGAAACCAGCATCGACATTGAAAAATCTGAATTTTGTTCAAGCAACTTTCGAAAAGTCGAGCCATTAATAACCAGCAGCTTTGTTTTTTCAACGGCAACTACGGAAGCTGATCGCGTATCAAGATCAATTACCGAGATTTCTCCAAAGATTGCGCCCGGACCTTCACGAGACAACACCATTTCCTTGCCCGACGCTTCGGATCGAAACACCCGAACTTCTCCACTAAGCATGACATAAAGCGAATCATTATTTGAGTCCTGCTGTACAACAAATTCACCGCGCTGGACCTCAGCAACTCGCGCTGTCTCAGCCAGCGCCCGAGCATTATCGTCGCTCAGAGCTTCAAACATCGGCACATTTTGTAACGCTGCGATCTTGTCCATGGGAGCTTTCCCTGCTAATTAAAGATAGTCAGTCAAATTAACACTAGAGTACCCGCTAATCGCATTAACGGCGTCTTCGACGGCGTCCGGTTGACGGTACCGACTCTTTTGATTCGGAACGAGCGGGCCATGACACGACTTTCGAAAGCTCGGGATAACGAGCCGTTTTGTGCGGAATAGCCATTGCCTCGATAAAATGCTCTTGAAACCGACTCTCAACCGCAGTCTCAATTTTTTCAATGCGTCGAACCTCTCTCTCGATCTCGAGTCGCGCGTTTGAATCCACTAACGCAATATGCGCACCACTTCCGGCTGCATTACCTGCTGACGTGACATTCTCAATCGCGCAATCAGGGATCAAGCCCAGTACCATTGCATATTTAACATCAATATGCGAACCAAAAGCGCCAGCGAGACGAATGCGATCAATCTTATCCACGTTAAGCTTGTCCATCAGGAGTCGAACGCCCGCATAAAGTGCCGCTTTCGCAAGCTGAATCGCTCGGACATCATTTTGGGTGATCGTGATTGTCATGGCGCCCGTGTGCAATACATACGAGAATGTACGACCATCCTCAACAATTCGATCAGAACGGTTAATTAGCTCCCCATCGATAACGCCATCGGTGTTAATGACGCCAGACAGATACATCTCCCCTAATACCTCGATAATTCCAGATCCACATATGCCAGTGATCGCGCCAGCGCCCAACTGACTTTCAAAACTCGGGTCATTGGACCATAGATCGCCACCAATAACCTTAAAGCGAGGCTCGAGAGTTTCAGGATCAATCCTGACCCGCTCAATTGCCCCGGGCGCCGCGCGTTGTCCTGAACTGATTTGCGCGCCTTCAAAAGCGGGGCCCGTCGGACTACTGGCTGAAAGTAATCGATCTCGGTTACCAAGCACGATCTCCGCGTTTGTGCCGACATCAACAAGCAATGACATTTCCTCTCGAAGATACGGGGCTTCCGAAAGCACAACGGCTGCACAATCTGCGCCGACGTGGCCGGCAATACATGGCAACACATAACAGCGGGCGCCCGGGTTCAACTCCAGACCAACCTCTTTAGCAGTCATTGTGACCGCGCCATCCGTGGCGAGTGCAAACGGAGCACCGCCCAATTCAAGAGGAGAAATACCCAGGAACAAATGATGCATGATGGGATTTCCAACGAACGTACAATCAAGGATATCGTTAGCTAACTCATTGGCCTCCTGGCAAACTTCATCAACCAGTCCAGCAACCGCTTCACGAACTGCCGCGCACATCTCATCCTCACTGCCGGGCTGCATCATCACGTAAGAAACTCGACTCATGAGATCCTCCCCAAATCGAATCTGAGGATTCATACGACCCGCAGAAGCCAGAGCTTCTCCGCTTGTGAGATCAACAAGATGAGCGGCAATTGTCGTCGATCCAATATCCACTGCAAGTCCAAGTAATCGCTGATGAAGGCCGGGCCAGACGGCAATGATCTCTTTATCCTGATAGACCGCGACGGTAACCTGCCAATTCCCCTTTCGCATGATCGGCTGCAACACTTTAAGCACATGACCATCGCACGTCAGATCGGTCAGACCCCACTCGAACTCGAGCTCTTCAAATAGTCGATGTAAATCGGAGACAGGCTCATGCATGCTAGGCTCAGAAACTTCAACAACATACAAACGAACAAGCGGATTGACTGTCAAATCATGCACTTCAGTTCGTTTTCTGACCACCTGTCGGTGAACCTGACTTTCAGGTGGCACGTCGATGACCGCATCACCAGTCAAGCGAGCCGAGCACCCAAGCCTGCGTCCTTTCTTTAAACCCTCGGCCTGATCGAATGAAATCTCGTTTGCGCCAAAATCAGAAAGATTTTCGGATCGGGATTCAATGCCGTGTTTTGGGAAAGACCCTTCGCTCAAGGTGACCTGACAACGTCCACAAATTGCTCTTCCACCACATACAGAATCTAGATCGACACCCAAATCACGTGCGGCTTGAAGAACAGTGGTGCCAGATGGCACTCGGCCCCTGCGTCCAGAAGGCGTAAATACAATCATCACGTCATCTTTCATGTGTTTTTACTCCCGCAAGGGCCTGCCGATGTTGTTTCAAAAATACCTTCATCGACATCGACCGGGTAATAGTCAGAAGCATCATCGCAAAAGATGTGCCCCCCGAAAATAAGGTGGGTGGGCTTCTCAAGAACTCCCGCGGAGACCGAAAGCGTATCTTTGCCACTATGACTCCAGAAAAGGCTGGACCCGCAGTTGCTGCAAAAACCTCGCTTAGCCTCCTTCGAAGACTGGAACCAGCTCAAACCGTCATCCGACTGGAAAGTAAACGCATCACGAGCCGCTGCTGTGGCCGCCCAAAAATGCCCGCTTGATTTACGGCACTGACTGCAATGACAAGCTAACACATTCCTAAGCGGTCCCCGAATCGTAAAGCGAACGGCGCCACACAAACAAGCGCCAACAGTTTCCAGCTCAGCCATTTCGAGCCCGACGTCGAATCCCACGTCTGCTATCTCTTGCACTCACCTGTCCGTCAGCTGGCGCCTCTCTAAACCGCGCAATCCAGCGAATACAGTCCGGATCATGACCCATCATGACATCTGCACCCATCACGGCCTGCATCACCTCGACATGCAATGGACTGGTTATGGCTGAAGTCATTCCGGCTCCAATTGCCATTGTTAAAAAGGCGGCATTTAATCCATTTCGATTAGGTAAGCCAAAGCTCACATTTGAAGCGCCACAGGTGCTATTCACTTTTAATTCGTCTCGAAGGCGAGTCAGGATATGCATCACCTGCCTGCCGGCATCATTGAGGGCGCCAATGGGCATCACTAAGGGATCAACGACAATGTCAGCAGCCGGAATTCCATGATCCGCGGCTCTTTCAACAATTCGCTTTGCAACCTCAAACCTGACATTCGGGTCCTCAGAGATGCCAGTTTCATCGTTAGAAATAGCAACTACGGCAGCGCCATACTTCTTAACCAATGGCAATACCTGCTCCAGACGCTCCTCCTCTCCAGTAACCGAGTTAACGAGCGCCTTCCCTTGATAGACTTCCAGGCCCGACTCAAGTGCGGCAACAATTGAAGAATCGATTGAAAGCGGTACATCTGTTAGGGACTGCACTAGTTTCACACAGTCCGCAAGAATGGCAGGTTCGTCAGCAAGTGGAATGCCTGCGTTGACATCCAGCATATTTGCTCCTGCTGCGACCTGCGCTAAAGCGTCTGCCTGAACACGACTGTAATCGCCGGCTTTCATTTCATCCGCCAGGATTTTCCTGCCGGTGGGATTGATTCTTTCGCCGATAACACAGAACGGCTCATCAAAACCAATTCGAACCTCTTTAGTTGCTGAACTTACGACGGTAACTGTCACTCACTGATCCTCGCTAAATATGGTCTGTTTTTATTCCCGGGTACCAGGGCGATCTGCCTTCCAGTATCCCAGCCTCGGTCACAATTTCAGGTATTCGCTCTTCTTGGCGATAGGCCATAATATGGATTCCACTAACGCCCTGAATCTCTCGAACTGCCTGAATCATCTCAATACAAATCTTTACACCTTCTTCTCTCTGATTTTTAGCGCCCAGTAATCTGCGAATAATTTCATCCGGAATGTGTACCCCAGGAACGTTGTCCCGAATCCATGCCGCGGTTTTAGCAGAAGGCATAGGCCCTACCCCGACCAAAATATAGCAACGTTCGGTAAGCCCCATCTCCCGAACCTGATTCATGTAGGTCCGAAAGCGATCAATGTCAAAACAGTATTGCGTTTGAATAAATTGCGCACCCGCGGCTATCTTTTTCTGAAGACGGAGGGGTCGATAATCAAGCGGTGGGCCAAAAGGGTTAGCGGCTGCACCCAGAAATACCCTGGGTGGACTACTCAACCGGCGACCACTTAAAAACTGGCTCTGGTCGCGCATTGAAGTCACCATCTCCAGAAGACTCATACAGTCAAGATCAAAGACTGGCTTAGCACTCGGCTGGTCTCCGGCTTGCACCCCATCACCCGTTAAACAAAGAATATTCGCCACACCCATCGCTGCGGCGCCCAATACATCCCCCTGAATAGCGATTCGGTTTCTGTCTCGACAAGACACCTGCATCACCATGGCATAGCCCTGACGTGTTAATAATGAACACACGCCTACACTGGACATATGACAATTCGCCCCCGATCCGTCCGTGGCGTTAATCGCATCAACATATCCGTCAAAAATACGGGCCCGTTCATAGACTTCTTCTGGCGCGGCTGAATCCGGCGGGGCAATTTCTCCCGTTACCGCAAACTTTCCTGCGCGCAGCAAGCGTTCAAGTCGACCTGGAGAATCATGACCTTTGAGTACCGGTAACGGCCTCCCTTCGTTTCCTATCTGTTCAGTTGGCATCATTGCTCGGATCTTTGACCCTTAACAAAAAATTTTCGTCGCGTTTTTTACGCACCTCACTCAACCACGACGATCGACCCCGAGTGTCGTTAGCGAGCGGAGGCTGGACATGTTGGATACTATCTCCCCCGCGCATCTTTTGAGCCCCTTCCCAGGCATCTACCCAAACACAGCGCATCTCAGGCTTAACCTCGCAATATCCGTGCTCGCGAACGCCACCACAAGGGCCATTGCGCAACTCTTTTGGACAATTCATTGGGCAAGACATGCCCGTCTGACTCAAAACACAACTTCCGCACATATTACAATCGAACATTGCACTCTTAATAAGTCGCTCAATACTGCGAACAGGCTTTTCAATGCGGTTATAGCCCGCCCACAGCCAAAGAGGGTGCAACAGCGTTAATGCGCCTTCAACACGTCTGTAGAGCCACTCGAGCATCCGAGCATTTCGCACTGACCATTGTCTCATCCGATACACGGTTCTGGTTCTCTACTATTTCGGTTGATTCAATGCTAGGTGTCTTTGATACCTTTGGCTCGAACCAGCGCCAAAAGATCTTCATCAGAGAAACCGGCCTCGAGTTCGTCGGCGCGAGCCTTCACCACCGCTTCGAGATCATCATCACCACAAGGCACTGTATCTCTTCGCCACTCACTCATATAGGCATCCGAGGATCCTTTACCGGCACGCATCGCTGCCCGATCAATCGCATCCTGAAATCGCTCGCTTAATAAAATCTTACTCGTCTCTCGTCCCTTGCGACTCATTACCTGAGAAGGAATATCGCGCCAAAAAACAGTAATTAACTTAGCCACCTTTAAATCTCCCTTACATCGCTTTTAAAAGACCTTAACTCCGTTCTTCGAGGCCTTTGAACACCTGTTTTGTTGAACAAAAAACTAGTTGGCCGCGCAATCTGACGCAAACTCTGAGAGCTCAACTCTTAATTCGCCGTAACCCGTTACCACGTGCTCAAAATCAAGTTTAAGCGTCTCCGCCGCAGCGCGGGCCATTGCTAGGAAACGTGGCGTATCTGATTGAGACAGATAAATCAGTTTCGTGTAATTCGAAAAATACATTTCAAGCAACTCAGGATGATCGCGAATTCCCAACTCAACCATGATAAGTCGTTCGAAATGCTGCGCTAAAAAATCAGTTAAATAAAAAGTTCCGGGTTCTTGATTAGAACATTTCTCAAATTGATCAGAACCCATGAAAAATTCATAACAATGGGCGCCCGGAAGCCGTTCAATACCTTCTTTCTCAAGCACGCGATCGAGCATCCCACCCGTCCCGCAATCTGCATAAGCCACAAATATAGATCTATACTTATCACGGGACTCGTCAATTTTCTGTTTGACCTTGGTTGCAATTTGCTCGGGCCGATTGTGAAGACTGGCCGGTAGACACGCCACGACCAGATGATCCCACCCGCTCATTCGCTTAAGGGCGGTAATTTCATGAGCGAGTGCACCACATGCAATTACCAGGCTCGATGCTGAACTCGCCGGCGAGGTCATAAACGCACTAGTGTTTGTGCTAGTCGGTCGAACGGAACTTGATCCCTTCGGGAATCAAGCCCCTTCCAATAAAAACGTATCAATCCGGTGTAACCACAACTACGCGTGTGCAGCCCGTCGGTCAGCGATTAACTGCGTCGCTGTCTCAACCGCTACTGCAGCATCACGACAATACGCGTCGGCACCGATTGCGGTACCAAATTCCTCGTTAAGAGGCGCGCCCCCCACCAACACGATGAAATCCTCTCTAATACCTTGCTCAACCATCGTGTCGATAACGACTTTCATATAGGGCATAGTCGTCGTTAGAAGTGCAGACATGCCAACGATATCAGGCTTATGTTTTTCAATTGCCTCTAAATAGTTCTCAACCGGATTATTAATACCCAGATCAAATACTTCGAATCCAGCACCCTCGAGCATCATTCCCACGAGATTTTTACCAATATCGTGAATATCACCTTTCACTGTGCCGATAACGACCGTCCCTATTGATTCAGCCCCCGTCTCAGCCAGCAAAGGCCGAAGAATCGCCATTCCGCCCTTCATTGCATTTGCCGCCATCAGGACTTCAGGTACAAAAAGAATGCCATCTCGAAAATCAATCCCGACGATCCGCATACCTTCAACAAGTGCGTCCGATAACACCTTATCCGGGCTCCATCCTCGGCCCAGGAGAATGTTGGTGCCTTCTTCAATTTCCTCCTTTAACCCATCATAAAGATCGTCATGCATCTGCTCCACCAGTTCTTCGTCAGATAGGGTGCTTAGATCAAGGTCGTCAGACTGGTCATCACTCATAAAGACAGTTTCCTATGTCTAAAAAAACATTATCGATATCATCAATTCTAATTTTGAAGTTAAAAGATAGTGTTTCACTGGCGACACAGCGTCATCGCGGGGCGACATCTGCCTTCTAAAAATGATGGTCTCCCGTTCTCGGTCATCAGACATAACAGACCGTCACAGGGTTTCAAATCGTGGTGGAACCGCAGAGCCCCTGGCCAGAGAAGTCAAAAAATTGACTCGCTAGGGCCCAGAAGCGAGCAGTCAGGACATCTTAAGAAAAAGTCCAGATCGAGGCTTAGGATCAAAGCAGGTTGACTTCGGCGGCATGACCTCTCCCGCATCGGCAACCGCCATTAACTCTTCCATAGAGGTCGGATAGCAGGCAAAGCCAAGCCGCCATCCCTGCTGCGACCGCTGAATTAAGCCCGCAAGACCCGAGTCACCCGTCACATAATCAAGCCGGGGGTCTCCTCTCGCATCCTGAATGCCCAGAATAGGAGACAAAAGATAGTCCTGGAGAAAACTGACATCCAGATTTTTAACAGGAGATGAACTCTCGAAGTCGGTTCGTCGAATTAACTGGTAAGCATCGCCATCCACCAGCATCAAGAATTCTCCCCGACGCTGAGGAAGTGACGATTCCATTGCCGGTACCGGCTCCAAAAAGAAATGGGTTTTGATTTGATCTAGTAATTGATGCTCGGTAATCGAACCCAGATCTCGAACACAACGATTAAATGGTAGAACACGAAGCTGCTCAGCCGGAAACATTACAACGAGTAAATAATCCCACGGTCCATCGCCTTTGCCTTTTTCGTGACAGCCTGCTGCATATCGAAGCGTTGATGCGGCCCGATGATGTCCATCGGTCAAATAAGTTGCAGAAACCTCACTAAAACCCTCTCTTAATTGCGCAAGTGTTTCAGCATCTGTGATCTGCCAAAGTTTTTGGCGAAGGCCGTCCGGCAAATCAAAATCGAGTAACGGCTCGTCTAGAAAAACTTTATTTACCAAGTTATCGATGTCGACTCTGCTTTTATAAGCCAGGCAGACAGGGCTTGAACTTGCTCCAACATCGTTCAAGTAACTCACAAGACGCAACTCATGCTCCTTGCGAGTTTCTTCATGTTTCCTGACAACACCAGTGCCATATTCTTCGATCGGGATTTCGGCAACAATCCCGGTTTGTCGGTGGCCGTCGATTTCCACTTGATAGACAAACACGCCTTCTTCTTTACATAAAGTGAAAGCCCCGCTGTCACGCAACTTCTGCAGCTCTTCAATATTTTCGGCAGTAATCCGGGACTCCGAGGGGCGCTCGCCTTCCGGGAAATCATCGGTCGTACGCATCACATTGATGTAATTTTCAGGGTGGGCCTGTCGATAGCTCAGTCTTTCAGATGAACTCATTGAATCATAAGCAGGACTGACAACGGTCGTGGCGGCCGCAGCCGACACCAGATAAGGCTTGAAGGCGTGAATTTCAGTCATTTCTTAAATGCTTATCAACTAGGAGTGACTTGATCTAAAAGCTGCCATGAAGTCAGTCAGCGCTCTCACGCCATCTGCAGGCATCGCGTTATAAATACTCGCCCGAATTCCTCCCACGCTACGATGCCCTTTTAAATTTAAAAGGCCGGCTTCGCTCGCCTCAGATATGAAGGTTTTTTCCAGGTCTTCACTCGGCAATCTAAAAACAACGTTCATCACCGAGCGTGAGGCTTCGTCTACGGGACAGCGATAGAATCCTTCGCTATTATCGATGGCCTGGTAAAGATCCGCCGCCTTCTCATTTGACATGCGCTCAATAACATCTATACCTCCTATATCACGCATCCATTTCAAGACCTTGCCAACCATATAAATTGGAAACACAGGTGGGGTATTGAACATCGAACCTTTTTCGGCCTGAATGTCATATCGTAAATAACGGCCAATGTCCTGATTACAGTCCCGCGCAACGGATTTACGAATGATCACCATCGCCATACCTGCCGGCCCCAAGTTCTTTTGAGCACCGCCATACACCAAATCAAACCGATCCCATGGAATTCGCCGCGACATATAGTCAGAGGACATATCTCCGATCATCGGCACATCTACTTCGGGCCAATCCGCGAATCGAATCCCGCCGATCGTCTCGTTTGATGTGATATGCAGGTAGCGGGTATGTGGCTGAATTTCAATCTCATTTGAAGAGGGCATCCGCGAGAAGTCGCATGTGGAGCCGTCCCATGCCGAATAGGCCTCGCCGTAAAAGCCGGCATCGGTCAACGCACCTTTTGCCCAGGTTCCTGAATTGACGTAACCCCCCTTCTTGCCCGCTCCCAACAGGTTCATAGGTACCATCGCGAACTGTAATGTCGCTCCGCCCTGTAAAAAGAGCACGTCGAATTCATCGGGCACGCCGTAGACCGAACGTACTAAATCAACTGCTTCATCATAAATCGAGACAAAATGCTTGCCCCGATGACTCATCTCGATCAGGGACATTCCAGAATCGTGGTAGTTGACGAACTCGGCTTGACCCTCCTCGAGAACTGCAAGCGGTAAGGTACAAGGGCCCGCACTAAAGTTGTGTACTCTTTGATTCATTGACTTCTCCAAATTATTTTTTACGCTTGACCATTTACGCAGTGAAGAATTTTTCCCTCACTAAATGTATTAATTATCTGCAGTACACCTTCTGATACTGCAGATTGTGCTTGCTCAGTCGAAGCCCCAATATGATGGGTACCACAAGTGTTGGGATGACTCGCGAGAGCGGACGAAAACTCACCTTCGCTGACCGCAGGTTCATCAGCATAAACATCAAGCCCTGCCCGTATTCCTTTTTCATCCATCGCGCTCAATAACGCTGACTCCTCGACCACATCACCACGAGAGGTATTAATTAATACAGCTCCCGGTTTCATATCCGATAAAAATTCAGCATTGATCATGCCCTTCGTCTCTGGCGCGCTTGGAACATGAACACTGACAATGTCTGCCTTCCGTAATAACTCGGGTAAAGATGCAATGGTTTCGATCCCAAGATCTGACAAAGCGGCTTTTGATTCAGCGCTTCTAGAGGGTTTATCTACAACCATGACCTGAATCCCAAAAGCACGAGCGCGCTCAGCCAGTGATAATCCGATCGCACCGACCCCGATAATTCCAAGCTTTTGCCCCATCAACCCCTTTGCCACTGCGTATTTTTTCTTTTTCCAATTACCCGCCCGAAGATCGATTACGTTCTCATGAATTCTTCTATCTATAGAGATCATCAGTCCCATTGCTAATTCCGCAACCGCAGCAGCATTTTTACCGGGTACGTTACAGACAGGAATCGAGCGGCTCGCCGCAAACTCCTTATCGATCGTATTCGTGCCTGCCCCGGCCCGAATAATTAACCTTAGCGATTCTCCAGACCGGATCACATCCGCAGACACTTTAGTGCTACGAACGACCAAAATTTCGCTCTCTCCAATCGCGGCGGGGAGGGTCTCGCCCACAAGATCAGGCTGTAAATCACATTCATGACCCAACTCATGAAGCTGATTTACACCATCCTGTGGAAACTTATCTGCAAAAAGAATTTTCAAACTTCCTCCCGTCTGACTCTTTATAACTGGAATTTTTTCGATCGGTATTTTACGACGATCGTACTCGAAACTCTCGAATTTTTTTAAAAACAAATGACAGTGACGACGTTTCGTCGTGGAAGTCAAAAGCATTTGCTTATGTATTGCACATCTTCTTGCTTATCATCCGCTCAAACAGCTCAGACAATCTAAGTCGCAAATTGCCAAATACACAATCGGTCAAACTCACAGCAATTATCAACTGGAAAAATAGACTACCCGCCGAGGAACAACTCACCCACTTTTGGATTGTCCAGAAGGTCGCTGCCTTTTCCCGCAATGGCGATCTTTCCAGAAACCATTACATATCCAATATCGGCAAACTCAAGACCTTTCTTGGCATTCTGCTCTACCATAATGATTGTTTTACCTTCATTATGCTGGAGGTCATTAAGAATTTCGAAGACCATATCAATAAACTTTGGCTCAAGCCCGATCGATGGTTCATCAACCAACAAGACATCCGGATTCATGACCAAGGCCCGGGATATCTCAAGCAATCGACGTTCGCCTCCCGAGAGCACTTTCGCCTGATGTCGTCGACGAGCAGCCAGTTGCGGATATTTGTCAAAAACCCGCTCTGCTGCCGCCTTCGACTCCGCGGCCTGATTCTTTAGAAACCCGCCCATCCATAGATTTTCCTCGACCGTCATTCCGGGGAAAATTGACTTATCTTGGAGAATGTAAGCGATACCGGCCTTCGCCAGCTTCTCGCTTGGCGTTAGAGACGTGACATCGATCTGTGATTCGCCCTCTCCAATCAAGATATTGCCGGAGAAAATATTATTAAATCCGAAGATTGCATGGAGTACGGTCGACTTCCCCGCGCCATTTGGGCCAATCAGGCATAACGACTGCTTTCGCGCAACGCGCAAGTTAATGCCATGGAGTATCCGCATCTGCCCGTAACCCGCCTCCAAATTTTCAAGGGAAACATAGGGCTTACCTTCCGCAAGGTTATCCAACTGATTGATACTAATATCTTCCGCAATAGCGGCTGTTCGACGAACGACTTCGTCAACAGAAATAACCGTTTCAACATTTCCTGCGCCGTAGCCTTTTATGCGCTCTTTTGAGTTTTCAATCATCAGTGAGCTCCAAGATAAGCATCGATCACGCGTTGATCATTTTGAATCTCTGATGGCGTCCCCTCTGCGAGAAGTTGGCCATGTGCCAAACAGTAAATATGTTCGGCCATATTCATAATGACTCTCATATTGTGCTCAATAACAAATAATGTGATCCCGAACTCCTCGTTAGCCCTCCGCAACCGATCAATCAGTCCGTTGATTAGGGTGGGATTAATGCCGGCGGTAGGCTCATCCAACAGAAGCCCCGTCGGCTCATTCATCAGTGCCATCGCGAATTCAAGTAATTTCTGCTGGCCAAAAGAGAGTGAGCCTGCTCGCAAAAACCGCTTTTCATATAAACCAACAAACTCGAGTAACGATTCGGCACGTTCATGCTCCTCGGAACCGTTTCTACCGAAAGCATCTACAAAGCGCATCTTCCGATGCGGCAACGATATCAACATATTATCGATGCCATTCATCTGGCCGTATATCCGGGTTTGTTGAAACGTTCGCAGTAAACCCAGTCGGGCAATTTTTTGCACCGGCATTTTTGAGATCTCCAACCCTTCAAAGCAAATACTGCCAGAGTCGATCGGATGATAGCCCACAATTGAGTTAAATAAGGTCGTCTTTCCTGATCCGTTTGGCCCAATTAACCCTGTAATTGCACCTTTTTTTACAGAAAGAGAAATATCGGTGTTTGCCGCGACACCGCCGTAGGATTTGCTAACATTTTTCACATCGAGGATCGATGTCATGATTGCTCATCCTCAGAGACGTCTTCAGCGACGCGTGATAAACCAAACCACTGCGGGTACTTGTCCATTACCCATCCCACAACACCTCCCTGAAAATAAACAACCGTCACGACAATCAGCGCGCCCAATGCTACCCATTGCCATCCCAACAAGTAGTTCCAAGTGACTTCTTTAAAAACATGAAACAAAATAGCGCCGACCACAGGTCCCCATAATGTTCCTGCTCCCCCTAAAAGGACGCAAACAACCATAAAGATGCCTAAATTAATAGTCTGGTAAGCAGTTTCGAGCGGCTCAAAGTGAATCAGTTGAAAAGCTGAAATCGCGCCCGCAACGCCAACAAAAAATGCAGCAATCGCCCAGGCGGCCAATTTATACTGCAGCGTGTGAATCCCCATCGCTTCTGCTTTTTCTTCATCATCTCGAATAGCATTAATCGCAGCCCCAAAGCGGGTCGAGTAAAGCCACTTAGCAAAGACAAATAAAATCACCCCCGTTCCAGCAAAAAGGAAATAAAACATCACTTTGCCAACGTCATAATCGCCCGGGAACACTGGCAAGGCAATGCCTTGACCGCCTCCAACCCAATCCCAGTTAGACACCAACTCACCCGCCGCAATGGCCACACCAAGAGTGCCAATTGCAAAGTAGGGGCCTCGTAACCCAAAGGTGATGAAACCAATAACAACAGCGATCAAGGAGCAGAACAAGCCGGCCGCTACTGTACCCAGGATTAAACCCAGGAAATACTGCTGGTTTGTAAAGACATAGATGCCTCCGCCGAAAGCATTGTTGTACTCACCTACATCATAAACAAGGGCAATCGCGACAACCGCGGCGACGTACATCCCGGTGCCATAGAACGTAATATTCCCTAAAGAGTTATAGCCCATCTGACCGCCTGTCATATCCCATGTTAAGGCAACGATTATCATCAACCAGACGGTTGCAAGCTGAGTTTTAAAATCAGGAAATGCGAACGGCGCAACAATGATGAAGGCAATTAGGGCGCTGTAAAGATAGAATTTTTTTGACATTTTCGTTTCGCTCTCGTTCTTCTAACGCAGGCTCTGACGAACTCGCCGCTGCTGACTGAGACGATAAATAAGTACTAGCAACAGAAGAATAACCGCGATCGCCTGCTGATACCCAATGCCAAAAATATGAGCGCCATACTGCTCAAGCACTCCAATACCAAGACCTGCTGCAATCACGCCAGGCAGATTTCCTAAACCCGCAGCAGTGACAATGACAAACGCACGGACAGAGTGTGTGATTCCATAAAATGGCTGAATCACCCAAACCATCACAATGATCGCCCCAGCGGCCCCACAAATCGCTGCGTTTAGGGACCAAGTGAAAGCATAAACCTTATCCGTATTAATGCCGAGTACTCGCGCCGCGCGCGCGTCTTGAGCGGTTGCTCGAATCGCTTGGCCCATCCGGCTGAACTTCATAAACAAGATAACACCGAGGGCAAGCGCACCCGCCATTAGAACCCCTAACAACTTGGCGATCGGTACATCAATAAATCCGTCCAAAAAATATAAAGTGTCGTATCCCAAATCAACACTCTGTGTGTCCGATCCAAATAATAGATTGAGCAACTGGGCCATAATAATTGCAAGGCCAAACGTCGCAAGCAAGGTAGTGAACAAGTCGCGATCTAATATAGGGCGAATCATCAGGATATAGATTATCCATCCAATCCCTGCCATTAAAATAAAAGCAACTGGCACCCCGATCAATGCTGGCACCCCCATCTGCGTAAGCCACCAGCAAATATATCCGCCGCCGATTACAAAATCTCCCTGTGCGAGATTTTTAACATTCATCACACCCCAAACAAGGGCAAGCCCATAAGCGGCAAGCGCGAATAACGCGCCGATCATTATGCCGTCGAGCACAATCTTGAGATTAACAACTGGAAACTCGAGAAGAAGACCAAAATTAGATACAAACTGTTCCATGGATAATCAAGACCGAGCGTTTTATGGGTGACACCCTGTTCGAAACAAGGGTGAAGTGCGTACGTGTTAACCAAGTTCCGATCACGCGGGTTAAGGTCGTCCCTTCCCGCGTGATCGGCCCAAATCAACTACGATTTATCAGACTTGGTATCAGCCTCGTGGCCAATTTACCTGATGAGAGGCGAAGTCTGACGGCGCCACAACGTTGTACTTGCCGTCCTGGATCTGGCGCAAAACCATCGGTTTAGCAATATTATTGCCTGCCTCCGAAAACTTAACGTTACCGTAGAATGTTTTCAGATCAGTCGCTGCGATGGCGTCTCGGACAGCCTCTTTATCCAGCGATCCGGCTCTCTCAAAAGCATCCTTAAAGACGTATATCGCCGCTGATGCCTGCGCCAGCTGGTATGGAATAGGCCGATTTGCATAGGCGTCATACTTCGCTTTGACTTCGGAATTAAAGTTTTCTGCTGTGCCGAAGATCGGATCCTCGTAGGTGAGCGTTTCCGCCCACTGCGTCGGACAAAGAATGTCATTGGCAGCGGCTCCAAACTTGCCGGTCACATCAGCAGCTTCACAGTGCGTAATGCCGATCATCGACACTTTAACGTTCTGTTCATCGATTTGCCGCACCGCGGTTGCGGCGCCCTTCGAATGCCCGCTCACAAGCAACACATCTGGTTTAAGCAATTTAACCTTAGTCAAAATTGCACTCATATCAGCAAGATCCCTGGGCAATTTTTCGTCAATGACCGCTTTCATTCCAAATCGTTTTGCATCTTCGAGCACACCCGCCCGAATATCCAATGAAAATGGATCGTTCTCAACCGCAACAGCCACTTTTACTGAAGACGGATCTTTGCCGGAGGCAATTGCTTTCTCAGCAGCCAGCGCAATTGCAGAAGCAAGATACTGCTCAGATGTGGACAGGACCGCAAATAGATATTTATAGCCCTTATTGAACAATGATCGAGAAGCACCTTCTGCTTCGATCATCGGAATTTTGTATTTTTCAGTAACCGGAGCGATCGCTTTTGTCATGCCCGACGAATAAGGGCCAAGCATGTACTGCACTTTATCCTGATTGATCAGTCGCTCTGCGAGTGTTGCGGCTCGGTCACCCTTTGACTCATCATCATAGTAGATGACATCAAAGTTATAGCACTTTCCATCTACCTTAACGCCACCTGCGTCCTTGATTTTTTGGATCGCAAACTCATATCCATTTTGAGTATGGATGCCGTTGGTCGCATATTTACCGGTTAGTGAAATCGCCGCGCCGAGTGTAATTGATTCACACGCAGCGGACGCTGCTCCAGGAAGCAGCATTGTGGCACCGGCTACTAGGCTCAGTACAGAAAGGTTGGCTCTCATGGATTACCTCCTCTTGATTAACATTTGAGTTTTAAACTCATTCGACCCTCGAACTCTAACGAGCAACCGATAAGTTTTTATTTGTTTTACAACTAACTCAATATTGCACAAGAAATTCTCGAACACAAATGATCGATAAAAACCTTTATTGATAGCCGTTTTAACGTTGCCGCAGTCTGCGCCGCGGAGTCGCCAAATCCGATCTGGCAACTCCCAGCGAAGCGCACTTGATAAATTTGACCGCCAAAAAGCGCCTGGCGCTATTTAATTTCGATTAGCTCAATTTCGAATATCAGTGTTTCTTCCGGGCCGATCATCCCGCCTGCTCCGGCACTCCCGTAAGCAAGCGCCGGTGGTATCACAACTTCCCAACGGGATCCCTCGGGCATCAACTGTAAAATTTCCTGCCACCCGGGAATAATACTATTTAGACCAAAAGTTGCGGGCTGATTTCGCTTAATAGAACTATCAAATTCTGCGCCATTGGTAAGCGTTCCCCGATAGTGCACAACAACCGTATCGCTCGCAGCAGGCTTGTTGCCTGCACCCTCATCGAGAATTCGATACAGCATTCCACTATCAGTGCGCATTACACCATCCTGCTCAGCATACTGGTTTCGGAAAGTCTCGCCTGCTTCTACTGCAAGTTGCACGTCTGCCATCGTTTGCTCCTGGGCCTGTTGTTGTGCGGATGATATTGCCGCATTCATTTCATCAATCGTTAGTGCCGGTTCGTTTCCGGCAATGACATCCTCAAGGGCCTGCGCCAAAAAAGCTGGATTCACGTCAAGCCCTTCAGACATGAGTTGTTGCGCAATTTGACTGCCGATCTGATATCCAATGGCATAACTAAATTGATCTTGGGTCGTTTGTGGTTTTTCCAACTCTGCAACCGCGTTTACGGAAACCAGTAAAGTGGCTAAAAGCACCGGAACACTTTTAAAATTTTTCATTTTTTTCCTTTTACATTGAAGTCGGTAGAAATCTGGGCGTCTAATTTATTAACCATTCCCTGAATCTCAATCGTCACATGTGAAACACGGGGACAACGATCTTTTAATTGACTCTCGAGCTCATCAATCAACTCTTCAGAGCGCTCTAGCGTTGCCTGTACGGCCGCACGATCCATAATGTATTCGCGCAAATTGGAGTCTGCTTTACGATCCTCGGATACGGACGCTAGCATATCGCTCTCATTTTGATCAATTCGATTTCTAAGCCCGGAAAGAATAGCCTCTTCCCTGAACTCGACTTCCGCTACAAGTACTGTGTGACTCTCATCTAACACAATGCTGCGTAAGTCATGGTATCTCTCGATCTCACGGTGAGCCTTAGCAATCATTTCAAATACCGCCTCTGCGTCAGGATCTCGAACGGCGAGAAGTAAGCGCATATTTAGCGCCCCCAGTATTACAGCAGTCACACCAAGCATCAGTGCAATGACTATGGAAAAGGCAACGTCCCAGATCATGTTCCCCGAGATTCGGGACATTAAAATGCCGGTTGCTGCAAAAACTACTCCCGTTAGCGCAACAGCATCTTCTAACAAAACCGCGAGCAGTGTTGGATCGCTCGGTCGAAACAATTTCTGCCATGGTGAAAGATTTTCTTCAATGGCGCGTCGCTTAAATTCGCGCCAAGCCACGCCTAAAACATAGCCTTCAATGAGAAAGGCAAGCAGTAACACAAGTCCGCCCAGCCACATGGCGTCAAAACTGATGCCCCCTATATTTACAATCGTCTCGATCGGGCTTTCTCCAACCCGATCAAACGCATGCCAAGCGTGGGCCAGCCCGAGACCACACCCAATCGAAAAAAGACCGATGGCGCTCCAAAGATTCCATAGATATTTTTTTTGCCCGTGGCCAAATGCGTACTGATTATCGGCTACCCCCTTACCCTGAATTAGGCCGATTAACAGAAAGATTTGATTCAGCGTGTCCATGAGACTATGGACCGCCTCGTTCATCATCGCAGCAGAATGCGTCGGAACTGCTACAGCAAACTTAAGCACTGTAAGAATACCGTTACCAGCAATTGCCGTAATAACAGCGCGTTGGGAGCCTGAAGCCATCGGTTTTAGAAAATCGAGAACAAGATTCGAATGTTTATGTGAACCAGTTAGCGCAAGTATACTAAGGAAAGTTCAAACTCTGGATCCTTGAGATCTCACGAGAATCGATATGCCGATTGATCGAAAATTACTAGAAATTCTGTGTTGCCCCGTCACCAAACAATCGCTTGTTGCCATGTCCTCGGACGAACTTTCCGCGATTAATCTGAAAATAGCCGCTGGGGAGATCACTAACTCCGGGCAAAAAATTGTTACTCAACCTCTCGAGGAAGGGTTGATTACTCAAAACCGATTGAGAATATTTCGAGTAGACGACGGTATTCCTGTGATGTTGGAATCCGAGAGTATTTCTGCTGATCAGTTTGAAAATCTTTAGCCTGATCCGATCATTAAAGATAGATAGGCGTTAGACTCACGCACCTTCCGCTGCGTAATGCGCCATCAGTATTCGAGCCACTTCCGGACGGGCGAACTCTGGCGGGAGATCCTCTCCTGCCGCCAACATCTCTCGAACACGAGTCCCTGAGAGAAGAACAAAGTCTTCTTTCTGATGATCCGGCGCGTCACGCATCATCACAACACGATTGAGCTTCTTTGAATAAGCAGTATGGTCTGCACAGAAGATTTCGATCTCGAGCGAGCCATCGGGAACCGAATTATCAAATATCGTTTGAGCATCAAAAGCGCCATAATAATCTCCGACACCCGCGTGATCCCGACCAACAATTAAATGCGTGCACCCTGCATTTTGCCGGAATACTGCGTGTAGAACGGCCTCTCTTGGTCCCGCATAGAGCATATCAAATCCATATCCTGTGATCATGACTGAATTAGGCGGAAAATAAAGTTCAACCATTTTACGAATAGCCGAGTCCCTTATATCAGCCGGGATATCTCCAGGTTTAAGTTTCCCGAGTAGCATATGGATCAGAACGCCATCCGCGCCCACCGCATCACGAGCCATCTTGCATAATTCCTCATGGGCTCTGTGCATTGGGTTTCGAGTTTGAAACGCGACCACTGTTTTCCATCCCCTCTCGCTAATCTCCTCACGAATCTGAACTGCCGTTCTGAAAGTTTCAGGAAAATCTTTTTCGAAATAGCTGAGATTTAAAACTTCGATCGGGCCTGCAATCACCTGATCACCTAGAGCTTTAAAAGTGGCAACCCCGGGGTGCTCTGAATCTGTCGTGCCATAAACATGCAGGGCAATTTGTTCAATCTCTTCGGGTGACAACGCCTCGACTGATTCAATCTCTTGAATCGCCATCACAGGCTCGCCTGCGATATTGGGATCACGAAGCGCAATACGATCTCCAACGTTAACCGCATGATCTGAAGTCGTGATATTTGCGACCGGAACGGGCCAAAAAAGACCATCCGACATTCGCATCTCAGCCGACACACTCAGAACATCAGCCTTATTCATGAACCCTTTCAATGGTGTGAAATAACCCGCTCCTAGCATGACTGCATTTGCGGCCGCTGCCGAATTTACAACAAGCTGCGGCAGGGTCTTCGCTTCTTCCAGTAAATTTTTGCGACGAACAGAATCAGCGACAAACAAAGGGGTGAGAACTTCTGAGCCATGGGGTTTAATCATTAAATTATCTCTAAATTTGTTTACGAGTCTCGGACGGTCGCGTGTTTTTTCAGTCAAATTTTTAAATAGATTTCGCCATTAAAAGTAGCATCTTTCGAATGACTAGCGAAACAAGTATTTTTAATTACGGCATAAAACGGTATTCGCGTCGCGTACAACATCGAGGAATACCTCTTATCCAGCGTGGTACTGCCGCCTCGATCGCACGCCCGCAGCCAAGGTCTCAAGCAGTTGAGTCGTCGCATCCCACCCGATACAAGCATCTGTGATACTTTGCCCATAGGTTAACGACTGACCCTCAACAATATCTTGCCTTCCGCCGATCAAATGGCTTTCAATCATCACGCCCATCACCCGATCTTCGCCCCCACCGAGCTGTTCACATACCGACTCCACCACGACTGGCTGGCGTTCGGGATCTTTGCCACTATTCGCGTGACTGCAATCCACCATCAATCGAGGGGAAAGCCCTGCCTTGACCATCAGCGAGCCCGCCTTATCGACCGCCTGGGCATCAAAATTCGGCTCCTTGCCGCCTCTCAAAATAACATGTCCATCTTCATTCCCCGTCGTCGAGAATATGGCGGACCGACCATCTTTTGTCAGTGACAGAAAGTGATGAGGATGAATTGAGGCGCCAACGGCGTCCACTGCTATTTTTAAATTACCATCAGTGCCATTTTTGAAACCCACGGGACAAGACAATCCAGAGGCAATTTCCCGATGAAGCTGACTTTCTGTCGTTCGGGCGCCAATCGCGCCCCAGCTCACGAGGTCGGCGATATATTGAGGTGATAATAGATCAAGAAATTCCGTTCCGGCTGCGACACCTAACTCCGCTATGTCGGAAAGCAGCTTGCGGGCGATCCGCAATCCACTATTAATATCGAACGAACCATCCAGGTTCGGATCATTGATCAGGCCTTTCCATCCCACGGTCGTACGAGGTTTCTCAAAGTAAACCCGCATCAATACAATCAGTTCCTCTTTATGGCGCTCGACCAACGGAGCCAAGTGTCGCGCATAGTCAATTGCCGCACTGGGATCATGAATAGAGCACGGGCCTGTCACAACTACCAAGCGATCATCCTCTGCCTGCAGCACGCGATGGATTTCGGCACGATGCGATGCCACCACGCTTGCGGCCCGATCGCTAATTGGAATCTCGGACATGATCGTGGCAGCGTTTGCCACATCCTGAATATTTCCGATCCTGAGATCGTCAGTTTTACTCATTTTTACAGCCGTTTAATTTTGGAAGCGTAAGTTTAAAACCGCGCCATCACTTTTTGGGGCAGGCAGTATATCACCGCCCGTTCTCTGCAGAGCCTCAATCTGCCCTCAAGAAGACAACCGATTTTCTGATTGATATTAATTTTTAGGCATTTAATCAAATTTTTTCATTTGCATTATTGGTGACACCTTCGTTTAACCGTAGATACACGTAGTAACATCGACGCAACATTTCAACTTGATCTCCCCATATGTCGCAAACAACAGATAAGAGGCAACAGGCCAAGTGGGAACAACGCTACGTTGATAAGAAAACGGCCTGGGATCGGGGAGGAGCGAGCCCAGCGCTTGCAAAAATGCTCTCAAAAATACCGGAACCACCATCTAAGGTGTTGGTCCCGGCTTGCGGACGGGGGCATGAAGTTATTTCGTTAGCAGCTCTTGGGTTCAACGTCACAGGAGTAGATTTTGCACCAAGCGCGATTCACGATCTTAAACATCGCCTGACCCGTAAGAATCTGATCGCAACACTAATCGACACTGACCTGTTTATATGGGAGCCAAGCGAGTCTTTTGATGTCATTTATGAACAAACCGCTCTATGCGCGTTGAACCCTGACTTGTGGCCCGAATATGCGAGACGACTGTATCAATGGATGCGACCTGGCGGAATATTGGTTGGCATGTTCATGCAAACCAATCGAGACGGGGGCCCGCCCTGGCATGTATCACTCGCCACTCTCCAAGAGCTATTTCCTAAAGCATTATGGAGTTGGTCAGACAATCTTAATGAAATCATCGAACACCCTAGCGGGCTTCAGGAGCGCTTCATCACCCTAAAACGCCAAGATTGACTAGAAATTTAATATTTCTATGTCCAAAATGTTGCAACCTTTGAATGGGTTGCCTAGAGTTACGGCTTCAGACATTTAAGAGACCCTTCGTGATGAGATTTCTTTCATCCCTTACTGTTTTATTTGCATTATCGTTAACTAATATCCCTGCTTTCGCGGCCGGTGATATAGAAGCCGGAAAAGACAGCGCTGCAACCTGCATGGGCTGTCATGGCGCGCCTGGCATCAGAAACGCTTATCCAGTTTTTCGAGTACCCAAACTTGGCGGCCAACAAGAACAATATCTTGTTGTCGCACTAAAAGCGTATCAATCCGGCGAGCGAAGTCATCCTACGATGCAAGCGCAGGCCGGCTCTCTAACAGACACCGAAATCAACAATAACTCGGCTTACTTTAATACCCTTTCTGGATCGGAAAAAGCAGAGCGAGGTAAAGGAGATGTAGAGGCAGGCGCTGCTAAAGCGCAAGCATGCTTTGCTTGTCATGGTCAGGGTGGCAGCAAGCCCATCACGCCGATGTATCCGATACTCGCCGGTCAATATCCTGACTATCTTTCTCACGCACTGAGCTCGTACAAAAACGGTACCAGAAACAATGCCATCATGAAAGGTTTTGCCGCGGCACTGAGCGATAAAGATATCGATGACATTTCCGCGTACTTCGGGAGTCAAGCGTCGCCCCTCTCAACTCCTGTCAACTGGTAACGACATAACAAGGAGCGCGATTGATGATCGCGCTCCTTAAATCATTAACATCTCGTAACTGTTGTTACAAACGTGTGCCTAAAAAAATTAATCCGACCTGTCATAGCCTATGACTGAAGACGTAGTTACGCCCTCCCATTTCATTCGCCAACTAATCTCAAAGGATATTGCGGACGGGCGATTTCCAGATGGGATCGCCACACGATTTCCGCCTGAGCCGAATGGCTATCTTCATATCGGTCATGCCAAATCGATCTGCCTTAATTTTGGCGTTGCCAAAGAATTTGGGGGCGCGTGCTTTCTCCGCTTTGATGATACAAATCCCGACCGAGAGAGTCCTGAATTTGTTGAGTCCATCCAACAGGATGTTCGTTGGTTGGGCTTTGACTGGGAAGACCGTCTGAGACATGCCTCTGATTACTTTCAACAGCTCTTCGATTTTGCGGTTGATTTGATTCAAGGCGGGAATGCCTATGTTTGCGACTTGAGCGCGGATGAAATTCGGGCAACCCGAGGGACACTCACCTCACCCGGATCCAACAGTCCTTTCAGAGATCGAAACCCTGAGGAGAATCTGGAGCTCTTCAATAAAATGCGTGCGGGCGAGTACGATGATGGCAGTCGAGTATTACGCGCGCGGATCGACATGTCATCACCTAACATCCACTTAAGAGACCCCACGCTCTATCGCATACGACGTCAGACTCATCATAATACTGGGGATTCTTGGTGTATTTATCCAATGTATGACTTCACACATCCCCTGTCAGATGCAATCGAAGGTGTGACCCACTCGCTGTGCACGCTAGAGTTCGAAGACAATCGTGCACTTTATGATTGGGTCCTCGAGCATGTTTCGCCACCGAGTCGCCCTTACCAAACTGAATTTTCTCGACTCTCTCTTGAATACACGGTTGTCAGCAAACGTCTACTTACACAATTAGTCTCGAGCGGGGTTGTATCTGGATGGGATGATCCAAGAATGCCAACGTTATCTGGAATGCGTCGCCGGGGGTTTCCGCCGGAGGCAATTGTCGATTTTTGCAGTCGAATCGGCGTGACCCGAAATCAACAACACGTCGAAATAAGCGTGCTTGAGAATTGCGTTCGGGAGGCTCTTAACCCAAACGCGCCCAGAGCCTTTGGCGTTTTGCGGCCTTTGCGGGTGGTGATCGAAAACTATCCCGAGAGCGAGGAGGAATTTCTGGAGGCACAAAATCATCCAAACGATCCCACGTTAGGGGTCAGGCAAGTCCCTTTTTGCCGTGAAATCTTTATCGAGCACGATGATTTTATGGAAAATCCACCAACGAAGTTCTTCCGATTGGCTCCGGGTCGAGAAGTTCGTCTCCGATATGCCTACCTCGTGACGTGCACCTCAATTATTCATGATGAAAATGGCAATGTTTGCGAAGTCCGGTGTACATATGACCCACAAACGAAGGGCGGAAACACGCCCGATGGGCGGAAAGTAAAAGGAACCATTCACTGGGTTTCAGCAAAACATTGCCTTAACGCCGAAGTGAGACTGTACCAACCGCTTTTTAAAGACCCCAATCCCAAATTCGGCAGTGATACGGAACTAGAGCAGACTCTCAACCCGGAATCGTGCGAAACAATTGCCGACTGCAAACTAGAACCCAGCCTAAACGATGCTGGAATCGGTAGCCCAATTCAGCTGGAACGGTTAGGATATTTTTGTGTGGATCCATCAAGCACGAATCAAAAAAGAATCTTAAATCGTACAGTCTCGCTTAGAGACACCTGGGCGCGAGTAAAGGCAAAATAAATGCCCTAGTTGTTGGAGGGTGTTGAGAGACGTAAATTTGAGCGCCATCTCGTTAGATTGGCTTGAAGTATTAAAGCGCTGGGCGTAACCACTAACGTCAACAACGTAGCGAAACTTAGCCCGAAAACAATCGAAGTAGAAAGTTGCGTCCACCATTGGGTTGAAGGCGCGCCTTGCGTGACTTCCCGAGTTAGAAAATCAATATTGATACCGAGCATCATAGGGAGAAGTCCAAGTATCGTCGTAGCAGTTGTCAGCATGACCGGGCGTAAGCGCTGAACACCGGTGCGAAGAACCGCTTCAACAGGATCTGCAACGGATGCTCTCAAGCGGTTATAGGTGTCAATAAGCACAATGTTGTTATTCACAACAATACCCGCCAGCGCGATGACTCCAATGCCGTTCATCACAATGCCAAAGGGAGCACCCGTGATCATTAGCCCCAATAGTACACCTACAGTCGACATCACGACCGCAAACAGGATCAAGCCTGCCTGATAAAAACTGTTGAATTGGGTAATTAGGATCAACGCCATCAAAAACAGGGCGACCGAAAACGCTTTTCCCAAAAAAGCTTTAGCTTCCGCTTGCTCTTGATCCTCACCTTTAAAGCTGACCTGAATTTTTTGATCGAGTTGCGCGCTTTTTACCCAATCGCGCAGCATTTTTAATTTGCTGTCAACGAGCACTCCCTCCTCAACATCCGCCTTCACTGTGATCACCCGGAATCCATCCACACGACGTAGTCGGCCGGTCTTTGGCTTTGCCTGACGTTGTACAAAATTCGAGACCGGTACAGCGCCCAGACTCGTGTTTACCCGAACCTGATTGAGGCCAGTCACAGTCCGATTGACCTCCGGAAACCGTACCCGAATATCGATCTCGTCCTCACTGTCATTAGGTCGATACTTGCCAATCTTATAGCCCGAAGTCGTCATCTGAATCATATTGCCAATACTGCCGATATCAATTCCAAACTTGGCAGCCTGCGCCCGATCAACCTGAAGCGTCCAATCAATCCCGGGCAAAGACCGGGAATCTTCAATGCTGGTTAATCCGGTCATGCTGTCCAACTTCGCTCTTACGATTGCGGCAGCATCCTCAAGAATTTCGGGGTCATAAGACGCAAGTTGAATCTGAATCGGCTTGCCCACTGCGGGGCCGCCCTCTTCTTTGCGCAGATCTAAAATAACACCAGGCAAATCAGCCAGTCTTTCCCTCATAAGGTCAAATATTTCAGCCACTTTTGACCGGAACCGCCAGTCTGCAAATTCTAGGGACACTGAACCTACAATATCCTCCGCCTCCTCACTATTTTGGTCTGCCCCAACCCGGGTGTAAAAGGTCTGCACCCCATCGACTTTCAATACCCGAGTCTCGACCTCACGCATGATCTCATTCTGCTCATCTATGGAAAGATTCCCTCTGGCTCGCACCTGAATCTGTGCGTTATCCGGCTCGATGTCCGGAAAAAATTCGACGCCTGGACCCAGACGACCATAAATCATAAACATACCGATTAATAAAACGACCGCTGAACCTAAAATGGTTTTTGGACGATTCACCGACCAACGAAGGATAGACAAATACCCTCCTGTAAAACCTTTTGTTGCGTTGAGGTCACCCTGGTCCCCTGCCTTTATTGTTTCAAGGGCACGCTTGCTGATCATTGAGCGCCTGCCGATCAATCCGCCTAATATTGGCACAAAAACAAGCGCCATCCCCAAAGACGCTACTAAAGTGATCAACACCGTCATGGGCAGATACTTCATAAATTCACCCACCACGCCTGGCCAAAACACAAGCGGTAAAAATGCCGCTAGGGTCGTTGCCGTGGAGGCAATAATAGGCGCCGCCATTCGCCGAGATGCTTCCAAATAGGCTTGCCGCTTAGGCAATCCCTCGCTGAGTTTCCGGTCTGCAAATTCGGTGACGACAATAGCGCCGTCAACCAGCATTCCCACAGATAAAATGAGACTAAAGAGAACGACGATATTGAGGGAAACACCCACAAGGTAAAGCATTAATAATGCAGCTAAAAACGAACCAGGGATTGCAATTCCCACTAACAGGCCGCTCCGAACACCGAGGGCAGCAACAACGACCACCATAACAAGGATGACGGCGCTGAGAACGCTGTTCTGTAAATCACCCAACATCGTTTTAATCTGATCAGATCGATCCTGGGTAAAACTAACTTCAACAGAATCCCGCAACGTATCGGACCAATTAGCCTGATGCGTTTTAACAACCTGGCGAACTTTCGCAATTGTTGCGATTACATTTTCACCTGTTCGTTTTGAAACTTCGAGCGCAACAGCTGTTTTCCCGTTCACACGAGCAAAAGACTCCGGATCGCGGAAGGTTCGCCTTACATCTGCAATGTCGCCAACCGTTACAACCGCGTCGCCATCGACCAATACTGGAAGCCCGGCAATATCCATCACGCTTTCAAAAAGACCTGGAACCTTAATTGAAAACCGGCCCTGACCTGTATCCTGCACACCCGCCGCAACCAACAAATTGGCTCCACTCACCGCAGTTGCTGCAAGCGCCGGATCAAGACCGTAGCTTTCCAACTTCAATGGATCAACGATTGCCTCCACAACTTCATCACGATTTCCCGCAATATTGACCTCTAGAACCTCCCCAATCCCCTCAATCGAATCCTTAAGATCTCGCGCTAAACGATATAACGCACGATCCGGAGCATCTCCTGAAAGAATGACAACAATCACGGGAAATAAGCTGAAATTGACCTCATGAATCTCAGGGTCATCCGCAGCAGCGGGGAGGTTACTTTTCGCTAAATCAACACCTTCGCGTACGTCAGTTAACGCTGCTGCTGCATCGAATCCTGCGTCAAACTCGAGAAGAACGCTCGCGCCACCCTCATAACCGGTTGACCGTAATTCCTTAACTCCTTCAATGCTTTTAAGCTCCTGTTCGACCGGTCTGATTAAAAGTCGCTCGGCATCCTCAGGTGAAATTCCGTCAAGATGAAGCGTGACGTAGATGATGGGAATATCAATATCAGGCTCTGATTCCTTAGGGATGTCTTTATAAGCAATCGATCCCGACACCAATATAAAAATCAGAATAAGGATTACGGTCCTCGAATACCCAAAGGCGGACTGAATCAAACTCATTCTTGACTAGGGATTAGTGGGAACTGAGATCACGCGCTGTCCTACCGCTACAAACTCATGCCCCATCGTTATCAAATTGACGGCCTCCGGCAGACCTGAAAGCCACATGCCGCCTGGGGTGTCCGAAATTAATTCGACCGGCAAAAACCGGACCTCGTCCTCGGCATCCACAATCTTCACACCAATACGACCCTGATCATCGAGGGTCAGAACGGCAGGACTCAGTAGATGAGCTCGCGCAACACCAAGATTCAAACCAATCTTTGCCGTTCTGCCACTCGCGATCGCTAACTCCTTATTTGGTGCAGTCACCTCAATCTTGAACGTTCGAGTGACGCTATCGCTGAGTTTTGAGACAAATGTGACAATGCCTTCAAGATTTCCCTCTCCCAAAAAAGTGAGGGATGCCGGCATGCCAACCTTCACGATTGAAATATCGTACTCCGATACCTGGCCCTGTACTTTGATTTTCGAAAGATCAATGATCTTGTATACCGCCTGACCAACGTCCACAAAATCACCGATTTCCACAAATTTTTCTTCAATGATCCCGCCAAAGGGCGCTCGAATCTGGGTGCGCTCAATCTCCAGCTCTGCCGATTTTAGTGAAGCTCTCGCGGAATCAAGATTAGTCTCCGCCCGCGTTAACTCAGTCTCCGACTGCAGGTTTTTTTTAGATAACTTGAGCGCTGCATCGAATTCCGATTGACGCAATTTGACAACGGCACGCGCCTCGCGAAGTCTAACCTCACGATCTTCGGGGTCAAGTGTGGCAAGGAGATCATTTTTTTTAACGCTTGCCCCAGTCTCAATATTCAGGCGCGCAATTATGCCTTTCGACTGTACGTCCACTTCAACACTTCGGTTCGCGGCTGTGACACCCATTAGATCTAAAACCTGGTCCACATCCCCCGCTTTTGCGAGACGAGTCTGGACGGTGGGCATTTTCACTTTTGGCGGCGGCGAAAGATCGCCTGAATCTGAGCCCGATGACGGGACGATAGATTCCTCCGATTGACTCAAAAACCCCGACCCGATCCAGGTCGAGACACCTAGCAAAAGCCCCAGAGCGATCCATACAGACTTGCTCATCAAAATACTCCCATTAATTGGTTGTCGATCGACAACTGAACTGAAAGGTCGTCGCAGATTTTCGCCTTCCGACCCAACATTGGGTGACGGTTAAAGACCTCTCACGTGAATTTTTAAAGCACGTCACGCGCTGGGCAAACAATTTATCAGCGTATGGACGTCAATTATATCGAAACAAAAGTGAAACTTTAATCTGTATGCGAGAAATCGTATCCAATTTCTAGATACTCACTCGCCGGAGCTGCGACTTTAAAAAATCAAATGCCAAGGTAACGCGCTTTCAAGTCAGCATCATCAACCAGCTCTGTTGAAGAGCCTGCCCAAACTTGCTGGCCTTTCTCAATAATGTAGTGATAGTCCGATATCTCGATGAACTCGTCGATATTCTTGTCTATTAAAAGAATCGTGATACCTAACTGCTTGATTTCCGCAAGACGATTCCAGATTTCTTGACGAACCAGGGGCGCTAATCCTTCAGTTGCCTCGTCAAGAATTAACATTTGAGGGTTAAGCATGAGGGCTCGTCCAATGGCTAACATCTGCTGCTCTCCTCCCGATAACTGATTTCCCATATGATTGAGTCGATCGCCAAGTGCGGGGAAAAACTCCACGACTTGGTCGACCGTCCATTCAGTTGCTTGATCCGAATTTTTGTTAGCGGTCGCGATCAAGTTTTCTTTTACGCTTAAGTTAGGAAAAATATGTCGCCCTTCCGGAACCAATCCAATCCCCTTTCTTATAATGTCATAGGTCGGTATTCCTATAATTGGCTCACCGCGAAACGAAATCTGTCCATGCGTGACTGAAACCTTACCGATAATGGACTTAACTGTCGTTGTTTTGCCCATCCCATTTCGCCCGAGCAACGTTGTGAGTTTTCCTTCCTCACACTCTAGAGTCATGCCAAATAACGCCTGGATCGAGCCATAAAATGAATCGATGTTTTCAATCTTTAACACAACTACCGCCCAAGTAGGATTTTTGAACCTCGGGATTCGAGCGAATTTGTGCTACAGAATCAGTTGCGATCACACGCCCGTTAACCAGTACCGAAAGTTGGTCTGCGAGCGAAAAAACCGCGTCCATATCATGTTCCACCATCAAAATGGTTTTTTCAGCTCCAACTAATGACAAAATTTCAATCATTCGAAAAGTTTCTTCTTTTCCCATTCCGGCCATTGGTTCATCTAGCAACAACATTTGAGGCTGCATTGCGAGCGCCATTGCAACCTCGAGTTGTCGTTGCTCCCCATGAGAAATACTAGAAACAATGCGTTCTGAACGATGATGCAATCCGACCGTCATCAAGTGATCCATCGCAATGTCAGCGAGTTCATGATCGTTATGAACCGGGGCCCAGAATCGATACGAATGCCCCTGCGCGCCCTGAACTGCCAGCATGGCATTTTCCAGAATAGTCATCTCTAGGAAAACGCTTGTGATTTGAAACGAGCGGGCAAGGCCCGCCCTCGCCCGCTGAGCCATGCCCGACCTCAGAATGCTCCTGCCGTCAAATTCAATGTCGCCCGAATCAGGTCTTATTTGACCCGATAACTGAGCAATCAACGTCGTTTTTCCGGCCCCGTTTGGGCCAATGACCGCATGAATGCCGCCTCGGCTTACAGAGAGAGTAACGTCGTCAGTCGCTTTGATGCCGCCGAAGTTTTTACACAACGATTTAATAGAAAGAACGCTGTCAGCTCGCATGGTTTGCTTCATTTATCCAACTTGCTGAGCCAAGCATCTATTCCTCCTTTCCCGAAAAGCACTAATGCAATGAGAAGGCCGCCAAAAATTAAATGCCAGTAAATCGTGATTAAAGATAGGGCTTCTTCTAAAAATAAAAATGATAGCGCGCCAAATAATGGGCCAAATAGACTCCCCGCTCCCCCAATAATCACCATGAAAATCAGCTCCCCAGAACGAGTCCAGCTCATCATTTCGGGGCTGATAAAACTTGTAAAATTCCCAAGTAACACCCCGGCTAAGCCGCAGATGACGGCTGAGATAACATAACAAGTTAGGCGATACCCATAAGTATTGAAGCCCAGTGATTGCATGCGCAGATCATTATATTTCGACCCTATGATTACTCGCCCAAACCGAGACCTCACTAGGCGATGAATAAAAAACAACGTCAAAATCAGAAGACCGAAAATCCAGTAATACAGTGAAACCGCACCTTCCATATTCATCCATATCGGAAATTCACTTCTTGCATAAATGACCAACCCATCGTCCGCTCCATATTCCTCAAGGCTGAGAAATATAAAGTAGATCATTTGGCTAAAAGCCATCGTAATCATGATGAAGTAAACCCCTTTCGTCCGGAGGCTAACAGCACCCGTAATTAACGCAAATAAAGCACAAGTGAAAATAGCCAAACTTAGGTGAATCCATCCATCATAAATATCATAGTAAGCAGGTATGCCTACGCAGTAAGCACCAATACCCAGATACGCAACATGGCCGAGGCTAATCATCCCGCCATAACCTAAAATAAGATTAAGGCTTAGAGCAGCAATGCCAATAATCAGACCTCGACTAAGTAGATCTAATAAGAAAGGTTGATTGGTCCATTGAAATAGAAGTGGCGCAATACCTAGCAAGAACAGCATGCCCAGGTAAACTTTTACCGAACGCGTGCCACTCGGCTTGGCCATCAGCGATTCCCTGCTGTTGGTGGAAATAAACCAGTAGGCTTAAAAGCAAGCACAACCGCCATCAAAACATAAACCAGCATCGCTGAAATTGCAGGCGCCGCGGTCTCTGCAGCTGCCGTGGACGCCAGCAACTCAAGAAAATCGTCCAGATAAGATCGACTCATGGTATCGATAAAACCAATCATTAGTGCAACATAAAATGCACCCTTGATTGATCCTATCCCACCAACAATGACGACAACAAAAGCAATAATGATGATGTCATTACCCATGCCGATCGTCGCTTCTGTAATCGGCGCGATGAGCATTCCGGCAAAACCGGCCATTGCAGCACCCAGCGCAAACACAAACAGGAACAGTCGATTAATATTAATTCCTAATGATTCCACCATATCGCGATTAGACGCGCCGGCTCGAATAAGCATTCCAAGACGCGTTCTTGAAATCAGTAGATAGAGGATTCCCGCAACTGCCAGTCCGCCAGAAATAATGACGAGACGATAAATCGGAAACACCAGGCTTCCTAATTGAATTTGCCCATTTAAAAAATCGGGCAGCGGTATCGAGAGGCCGGACGGCCCCCAGATGATATGAACCAACGCATCAAATACAAGAATCAAGCCAAAAGTAACTAGAACATGATCTAAATGATTTTCTTTATAAAGTTGACGCGCAATCAACCACTCCACGAGTGCGCCTAAAAAAAAGATGCCAACGAGTCCAACAATAATCCCTGCGAAAAAAGAGCCCGTTGCGGCAACGATCGATCCACAAAAATAAGCGCCCATCATATAAAAAGAGCCATGGGACAGGTTAATGAAATCCATGATTCCAAAAATAAGCGTGAGCCCAGAGGCGAGTAGGAACAGCAACAATCCCAGTTGAATACTATTCACCAACTGGGATATTAATAGGTTCCAGTCCATACCGATCCCTTAGATAACGAGCGCGGTCTAACCTTGCCTAAGGACTGTACTCACAGTCGATAGTCACCCCAAGGAAATCGCCTAGAGCTTGCAGTCCGATGCGTACGGGTCCTGATGATTTTCAAAAACCGTCTCAACCACTTTTGTGGTCCATCTTCCTTCGTCGTCTTCAACGACCTCGCGAAGGTAAAAATTCTGAATCGGCATTCCGTTGTTCCCATAGGTGTAAGGTCCGCGAACCGATTCATAATTGGCCAAGCGAAGTGCGTCTCGAACCGCATCTTTATCTGACAGATCGCCATTGACCGACTCGACAGCGCTTTGAATCAGCATAATCGAGTCGTAGGCTTGGGCGCCATAAAATGACGGGTATCCGCCATGTTTGGCAAGATAATCCCCAACAAACCGCTTGTTGGCTGCATTATCCAGATCAGGCGACCAGGCCTGGGTATTTTTAGAACCCAGAACACCTTCAAGATTGGCTTTTTGAAGGCGCGGGAGCGAAATCGCATCTACTGTAAAAACACTATAAAGCGGAAGGACTGACTGCAGTCCTGCCTGCTGGTACTGTTTCAGAAAAGCGGGGCCCGCCTTGCCAGGGTAAAAAACAAAAAGCGCTTGCGCACCCGAGGCTTTGGCCTTGGCCAACTCAGCAGAGAAATCAAGTTGAGCGTCGGCACCCCATTTTGTTAAATCCTTACCTTTGATTTCACCTTTAAAAATAGACTCCACCCCCGCGACCATATCCTTGCCGGCCGCGTAGTTTGGCGCCATGACATAGAGCGATCTTATATCTTCCTTATTCAGGTGTTCGCCGAGTGCCATTGGCGTTTGGTCATTTTGCCACGATGTCGAAAAAAAGTTTTCGTGACAACGTTTACCCGCAACCTGGGAAGGTCCTGCGTTAGCGCTGATCAAAAATTTGTTCGCGCTAAGCACGGAATTCATTGAAGCAAGCAAAACATGGGACCAAATGTACCCGGCAACAAAATCCACGTCATTTTGTTTCACCAGCTTATCTGTTTTCTGCTTACCCACATCAGGTTTGAAGCCGTCATCTTCCATAAACAACTCAACATCAAGATTCGCCATTTTGTTGTCAATATGCTCAAGCGCAAGGTCAACCGAGTTTTGAATGTCGGCACCGATGACGCCCGCCGGAGTGGTTAGCGTTGATACAAAGCCAATTTTGACGCTGTCCGCATGCGCCGTTCCTGCCAAAGCCAGTGCGGCAACTAACAACGAATATTTAACCTGGTTGATCACTCGATTTCCCCTATTGTTGGCGCTTAAAAGCATCCCATTTTTTTAACAAACCACTCGATTTCGCCGTGATGTGCAAACTGACAAAAATCTCGCGTTAATCTCCGTCACGATATTAACCGAAAGTTTCTTTCGAGTGGAAAATTAACACTTTATTGCCCCAGAACGGTGCTAAATCCGAAAATGCCCCGCATTATTTTTGATCAAGGCCATCTTTGCCGATTAGATCCGAATCATAAATTTTTAACCCTTCCAGGATTATCTCCTCGGATATCGAAGTCAGCATCGTTGCATTATCAAAAGTACATTAAAATCAAAATCGTATGGATAAAGGGCAAAAAGACAATCTCGTCATCGGTGCAGGAATGGTGGGTGTCTGTTGCGCCCTCTACTTACAGCGAGCGGGTCATCAAGTCACACTCATTGATCAACACGAACCGGGCAGTCAAACCAGCTTTGGTAACGCGGCAACCTTTGCGAGTTATGCCTGCATTCCCGTTAATCATCCCAAGTTAATTCAGAATCTACCCCGACTGATGCTGGGTGCTGATCGGCCACTATCGATATCGCCATTCTATCTAGCAAGACGTCTACCATGGATGTTAAGTTTTTTGCGGCACTGTCGGAGAGACAATGTAGACCACACAATTCTTGGTTTAGGCGCATTACTGCGTCATGCAGAGGATGCATCGATTGCACTCTTTCAGTCGTCTCAGGCAATGGATCTGATAAAACGCCAAGGCACCCTGTATCTTTACGCAACAGAAAATTCGCTATCAGCCGCTCAAGATGATATCAGGCGCCGTCGTGATCAGGGCGTGCCAATCACTGAAATTACATCTCGAGAAATTCAAGACCTAGAGCCTCACCTGGCGCCAACTTTTCCAGGTGGCATTCTTTTTGATGATGGCTTCCAATTGATTAATCCCAAAGCCGTAATCCAAAGACTCACTCAGCGCTTTATCAATGATGGTGGTCAGTTTATTCACAATAAAGTGTGTTCGCTAAATAACATGTCCAGTGGACGTCTAAAGGTTGGAACACACGCTGATGATCTAGAGGCAAAGCGAGTGATCATCGCAGCAGGCGCGTGGTCTACCCAGATATCGGGCGGATGTATCGATCCTGTTCCGCTTGATACCGAGCGAGGCTATCACGTCATGTTCCCTAACGACGCCCGTTTGTTGAATCGCCCGGTCGGACTCGCCGATGCCGGGCTTTACCTCTCTCCACTGGATGAAGGGCTCCGCGCTGCCGGCACGGTCGAGCTAGCGGGGCTAAATGCGCGACCTAACCAAGGACGTCTGAATTACATCGAACGCGTTGTTCGACGGGTTCTTCCCGAGGCTACCGCAAGAGGATCTGACTGGTTAGGGTTTCGCCCGACGATGCCAGACAGCCTCCCGGTTATTGGCCAATCCTCCAAAAATTCATCAGTTTTTTATGCGTTTGGCCATCACCACATTGGCATCACACTCGGGGGCATCACAGGCAAACTCATACAACAACTAATCGACCGCGAACCTACCACGATTGATCTATCGCCCTATTCACCGAATCGGTTCTAATTTAGCCGAGCAAGTCAAACGCGGCTTTAAGGTACATGCGAGTCGCTTGGGTTAATTGTTCTATTTCCACATACTCGTTCAAAGAATGCGCCTGCTTTAGGGAACCGGGGCCACAGACAACCGAAGGACTCTTCAGGTGAGGAGCATCAGTTGATCCGGGAAAAGCTTCAGCGCTCGCCCGAGCCCCTTTAAGAGTTGTCAAAGAATCCAGCAAGGACCTGACAACCGGAGCGTCAATTGGAAGATCGTTCGGCGGGTTAACGTATGAAGGCTCACTAAGCTCATAGCGAAAATGAGGATCACTATTTTTAAGGGGGTCCAGTCGACGCCTGATATCACTATAAACATCTTCAGTGGAATCACTCGGCAACAGACGTCGGTCAATCTCCAATTCACAAAAATCAGGAACCGTACTGGCAAGTTCACCACCTCGAATAACACCTGGACTGTATCGGCCATGTCCACATAGTGGATGGGGGTCTCGGGTTGCGAGCTCCTCGTTATAGTCTGACAACGCGTTAATCACCTGAGCCATCCGCTCAATCGCATTTTCCCCTTGCTCAGGAATGCTTGAATGAACCGCTCGTCCATAGGTTCGAATGAACAGTCCGTATTGGCCCTTGTGAGCCGGACAAACTGAAAGATCCGACGGTTCTCCGATAATGACGTGATCCACCCGGGGTCCATTAATACCAATTTCGCGGGAGCCAATCATTTTCCATTCTTCATCGGCAACGCCGCACAACATCAGCGATCCGGCCAAATCAATATCTGAATCTCTGAGTACTCGAGCGACTTCGAGATAACAAGCCAAGCCCGCCTTCATGTCGCACGAACCCCTTCCATAGATACGCCCGTCTTTTTCAGTCGGCACAAACGGATCTTTATACCCATCGGTGAGTACGGTATCTAGATGTCCGCATAGCATTAACGTATCTCCATCCCCCGACCCGTGGCGAGACCCAAAAACGTTTGGCCTGTCTGGCGCTGCGTCTCTTGAGCTCACGTCTAGCCCCAGGTCACTCATCTGCTGAAGATAATACTCGCCAAGTTCTTTTTCGCGACGCCCGGGGCCAACTGCTCCATCCATAGGATTCTCGCTTGGAATCGCAATCATCTCTTTCAGCCAACGCTTAATCGAATCCTCTGAGATTTGATCCAAGGCGCGGCCCAGTCGTGTGTCTAATTCGGCGTTAATGAGGGCTCTCCTGACTTCTGATATTATTTTTTAATATCGTAATCTAGGTTAAAACCAAACACCATAGGACTCAATTGGGGTTCCGATGCTAAACTCGCCGTCCCCATGATGGCCCACCTGGACTTTTAAATGACGTATCTCGCTGAATACGGCCTTTTTCTGGCAAAAATAGCAACAATCGTCGTTGCCATTATTTGCGTGCTCATGACTTTTGTCGCCGTTGCGATCCGGAACCGACAGCCGTCAGGAGAACAAATTGATATCAAGAAAATAAACGATCGTTATCGTGACATGGCAGAAGCTGTTGAGATGTCGACTTTATCTGCGACTCACGCAAAGAAGAAACAGAAGGAACAAAAAAAACAACGCAAAGCCGACATTAAAGCTGAGAAAAAGGACAACAGCGTGGCCAAGAAACGGGTCTTCGTGCTCAATTTCGACGGTGATATTCGGGCAAGCGAAGTCATGCTGCTCCGCGAAGAGATCACCGCAATTTTGCTGAGCAGTCGAGAAGGTGACGAAGTTGTCCTTCGACTTGAGAGCGCAGGAGGCATGGTTCATGCATATGGTCTCGCTGCCTCTCAGGTAATCCGCCTGCGTGACGCCGGCCTCCATGTTACCGTTGCCGTAGATAAAGTGGCGGCCAGCGGCGGCTACCTCATGGCTTGTGTGGCGAGTAAGATTTTAGCGGCACCATTTGCGATCATCGGTTCGATCGGGGTTGTAGCAGAGATGCCTAACTTCAATCGCCTTCTTAAAAAACATGATATCGACTACGAACAAATTTCGGCGGGCGAGTACAAGCGCACTGTCACAATGTTAGGCGAAACAACAGATAAAGCGCGGTCAAAAGTTCAGGAAGAAGTCGAACAAACTCATAATTTATTCAAGAAATTTGTAAAAGAAAAAAGGCCCATGCTGGATCTAGATGCTGTCGCCACTGGAGAACACTGGCTAGGAATTCAAGCTTTTGACCTCAAACTTGTTGATGAACTACGAACGAGCGATGATTATCTTATGAGCCTTCGAGATGCTGCTGACATTTTTGAGGTCGAATACTCGATCAGGAAAAAGGTACTCGATCGCTTATCAGGAATAGTGGGCGCACTCCGAGGCCCTAAACTTCCTCTCGACTCGTTCGATTCTTTCACGCAGATGAAATGATAAAACCATACGGCATCCGCTAAATGCCTGTCCATCCAATCGACCTGTTGCGTGGCCGACTCAGTCAACCATTCGTCAGTCACCATCATCCAAGTTTGTTGCTATTTTCTTCACTTACGGTGGGAAAATAATGGCCCCGGAAGTTAAAGTTCGTTTCATCAACCGATAATCTTCTCTACCGGCTTCGGGATAACATACGACGCTATTTTTAATAAGACGACTCACCTCCACCTGGCGCCACAACATCCAATACTTGTCGTTATAATTCTGGCGATAACCCTATTGCGTCGCGTTTAACCACTATGCCTTAAACGCCAGAAACCGACATGCTTCGAGGCTGGCCATGATTTATCAGTTAAACCATCAGATTCCAAAAATTGATAAGGATGCATACGTCGCGCCGAGCGCAGACGTCATTGGCTCTGTCATTCTTGAGGCTGGAGCGAGCGTGTGGTTTGGTGCAGTACTGAGAGGTGATAACGATGTCATCACTGTCGGCGAGCGAAGCAACGTCCAAGACAATTCGGTAATTCATGTCGATAAAGGGGTACCCGTTTCAGTAGGTTCAGATGTATCAATCGGGCACAGCGTCGTTATTCATGGTTGTTCGATCGGCGATCGCAGCCTCATTGGCAACGGCGCCATTATTTTAGACTTT
>SHBR01000069.1 GCA_004212795.1 Candidatus Thioglobus sp. | reverse complement strand
TTCGACCAATCCCGGCGCGAAAAGCCATCGGATCTTCCATGGACTCAATAAAATCTTCATTGAGTTCAGTATCGATCCAGCCTGGCGCAACAGCATTACAGCGTATTCCCTGTGGACCATGGTCAACGGCTACGGCTCGGGTCAGCGCGTGCAGCCCTGCTTTTGATGCACCGTAAGCCGCATGTTTGGGATTTGAGCCCAACCCTTCGATAGAGCCGATATTGATGATGCTACTGCCCGCTTTAAGGTGTGGCAGCGCGTTCTTGATTAAAAGGAACGGAGTCGTAAGATTTACGGCAAGCGTATGATTCCAATCGGCCAAAGACATTTGATCGATTGCGTTTTCAAGCATGATGCCAGCATTATTGATTAGCACATCAAGACGACCGGCCTGTTTGATTACTTCATTTATCACTTGCGCAGGTGTTTCAGGGTTAGAGAAATCCGCTTTGATAGTGTCAAAATTCTCTGCAGGGGAGCGTTGTGCCGTTATCACCTGATAATTGTTTTCGGAAAATCGATTTGCGCATGCCAGACCGATTCCGCTTCGCCCGCCCGTGATGAGTGCAACTTTATCCATTGATCAGAAAACCGGTTTACCACCGTTGACCTCAACCAAAGCACCGCACATGTATCGAGACTGATCAGATGCGAGGAATAGCACGACGTCGGCAATTTCTTCGGGTTGTGCAATATGGCCAATGGGCACTGACCCGTTGAGATCCTGAATCGCAGTTTGTGGGTCCATGCCTCTTGCCTCAAATCCGGACCGCAGCATGGGTGTATCCACTTCATTGGGGCATACCGCATTCACCCGGATGCCTTGATGAGCATGATCATGTCCAAGGCATTGCGTCATGGATGCGATCGCCGCTTTTGACATGCAATAAATCGGATGATTAGGGCCGGGATGCACGCCCCAGCAAGAGGCAACGTTGACGATTGCACCGCCACCGCCGCTTGCAAGCAGCGGGATCGACGCGCGGCAGACTCGAAAGGGCGCCTCGACATTTACTGCAAAGGAGTCGATGAAATCTTCATCTGAAGCCTCGGTGATAGGACCCCGGCGGATGATGCCCGCATTATTAATCACAATATCCAGTCCACTGAGCGCTTGGGCAGCAGTTTCAGGCAAGTGATCCGAGAAGGTGGGGTCCGTTAGGTCTCCAATGATCGAAAAATCACTGGTATGACTCGGCTGTTTGTCCGCGCCTGCGACAACGGCCCCCGCGTTTTTCAGTGCCTGAATAATGGCAATCCCAATACCGCCTGCCGCACCGGTAACCAACGCTTTTTGACCTGAAAGACTAGTCAATGGTGAGACCCCGAGGCGTCGTGAATTCGGCATCTGTCCGTTGATGACGGACCATACTAATAATTTCGCGTAGTGCACCGGATACGCCGTTCGTTGGCGTTGGGCACTGATCCTTTATTGCGTGATGTAATCGAGGCAATGCATGAAAAGGCACTTGAGGAAACATATGATGCTCAATGTGAAAATTCATATTCCAGTACAGCACGCGAAGAATCGGATTAACGATCATGGTGCGTGTGGTGTGGCGATGGTCTTTAATGTTTTGGGCCATTCCAAGATGCTGTGTCGCGAGGATAACGCCATGCGTGGGCGCCCCAAATGCTCTTGGTAGGATGAACATCACAATGGGCACCCATGACTGCGCGATGAGTGACCAGACAATAATGCCGATATATATAACGAGAAAGGTTTGCGCTTCTATAACAGCCCGGTGCATTTTTTTGACAGGAATACACCTGACAGCATCTTGATCCGGTCGATGAAGGGCGAGCAAAACGGTGGCCTTAATAAAATACCAGATGCTGCCGATATCAATGAGCGCTTTTAAGATGAAATCTTTTAGTCTCATTGGATTGGTCAAAATAATTTCGGGATCATCTCCCACCACGGCGGTGTGCGAATGATGATGGGAATGGACGTAGCGCAACAGACACGGCGTTTGCTGAACCATTAATCCGGAAACAAAAAGTACGCTTTCGTTTAGGGCGTGATTCTTAAAGGGTGTGCCGTGAGCGGTTTCATGAGCCACACTCGTTGCGAAAACCCAGATACCCCCAAACAGTAAAAATGCGGGAATACTCCAAAGTGTGCTGATTGATAAAAAAGCTAACGTTCCTGTTGTTAAAAGGAGCGCGATAAAATAAAAAAGATAAACCAGCCCATGCCAGTTGGTACGCTTCAAGAGCGCTTTTAATAGCGTGCGATCAATTTGGCATCGATGCCATTTATCAGCTGTTTCGTTCATATGGATTTGTAGTGCTGCGATCTAAGGGCCTGGAGCTCAATTATTTATAGCCAGCACTAAGACCCCCATCGCGGATCTTCAAATCGCTGAATTTCGATGAGATATCCATTCGGATCTCGCACAAACATTTGGTAGATCTGATAATCAGGATTGAATGTGGGGGATGTTTCAATTGGGAGATGGTGTTCGGTAAAAATCTGTTCCCATTCGTCAACATTTTCGGTAACCAAAGTCAGAATTACCCCTTCTTGAATTTTGATTTCAGCTTTAACACAAAAACCAATGAAGCCACCTTGAGCGATTCGATATATCCGACAACTCGTCTGATCGAGTTCAAGCGGCAGCTTCAGCACTTGCTCGTAAAAGTGAGTTGTTTTTTCAAGATCCTGTGTGGGCAGGAAAGTGATGAAAGAATCGAAAGGCATTTTGCAGGCTTTACTCCTTATTGGAATATGTTCTTAAATTAGTTTGCACACGTTTAAAGTTTAGCGCTATTTTTAATTGCACTAATGTCGCGTCAGGCTAAAAATAATTCGCGTTTAAGTTGTAGTGAAACCAGAGTTCACGGTAACTTAACGCTTACTTTACGCTAATTATTTAGGTATTACGCTGATGCCAAATGTCCTTTCGCAAGAGCAGATTGATCACTTTTACGAATTTGGTTACTGTGCGCCAATCGACGTGATGTCGGAAGCAGAAGCGCACACGTTAAAAGCGGAAGTCGAAGCCGCTGAGCAAAGATATCCTGATGAGCTGGGACCAACCAATAGAAATAACCCGCATCTTGCATTTCAGTGCATTGATAATGTTGCGCACCATCCCATTATTGTCGAGGCGGTATGCGATCTGATTGGTCCAGAGATCCTTCTATACGGAAGCGTCCTTTTCTTCAAGGAGCCCAATAGCAAAGGGTTTGTGAGTTGGCATCAGGATTGCACCTATATGGGCCTTGTGCCCCATGCATTTGTGACGCCGTGGCTGGCGTTAACACCGAGTAATCCTGAACTGGGCTGCATCAAGGTTATTCCTGGGAGCCATAAGGGCGAGGTGATGAATCACAGCGATACCTTTGGTAAGGACAATATCCTGACCCGTGGGCAAGCCATTCAGGAGATTGATGAAAGCAAGGCTGTTGATTTAATTCTCAAGCCGGGTCAGATGTCGATGCATCATGCCAAAACCGTTCATGGTTCGATGCCAAATCAGGGCGACCAGCGGCGGATGGGTATTGCACTCCAGTGTTATATGCGACCGGATACCCGACAGGTGATTGGTGAGAATTTCGCTCAAATCGTGCGTGGATGCGAAGGCGCGAAGGGTTTCACCCCACTGCCTCGTCCGGTAGCGGATATGGATGACGCGGGCAGGCAAGCCCGCCAAAAGGCGAATACAAACTGGGCCGAGATTCTCTACGACGGCGCGTCAACCGTCAGGGACTACTAGTACTGGTCGTTTTCAAAACTGCGATGTCGCTTTAGGTCTCGCTTTGTGGTTCGGGATTCTGCGTGTGGCCATCAACCGCGATCACCTGCCCACTAATGAGTGCCGCCTTGTCGCTGGCGAGAAAAACGGCCATTTCTGCGATATCTTCAGGTCTGATCAGCTTCCTCATCGACGATCCACTTGCGTATTCAGCGAGCACGTCCTCGCGCGTTCGACCTTTTTGCTCAGCCTCCCGATCAGCGACAAAATTCATGCGTTCGCCTTCGACTGGCCCGGGGCACAGCGCATTGGCACGAATATTAAACGGCCCAAGTTCAATAGCGAGCGTTTTCATTAAACCAATCACGGCCCATTTTGCAGAGACATATGGTGAACGGTTGGCAAATCCAAAGAGACCTGCAGTTGATGAGGTAATAATTATTGAGCCGGCCCGTTGTGCTTTCATCAGCGGTGCGGTGTGTTTTGCAAAAAGAAAAGCACCTTCAAGGCTCACTGAAACACAGGATCGCCAATCGTCAAGCGACACCTCTTCAATGGGTGCTCCAGGCCCTGCAACGCCAGCGTTTGAGCAAAGCGTATCGAACGATCCCCAATGATCGTTAATGTCTTCAAATAACGAATGAACGGCATCAGCATCAGTAACGTCCAGACAGGACTTATTCCAGAACGCGGGGCAGGATTCAAGTAACGCAGCGTTATTGTCGACAACCCAGATGTCGGCCGATTCCCGCTCGAAGGTTTCAGCCATTGCTCGGCCGATTCCGCTGGCGCCCGCTGTAATCAGAACGCGCTGACTCATTTTTTGAGTCTTTGATTGCGTTTCTCGACCCACCAGGGTTGCTCACAGATACGACCCATGAATTCCACCATAATGTGAGCACCCAAATACGCGGTGACGCCGGTCCCAACATCAAGCTGCGGATTGACTTCGACAAAGTCAAACGCAATGATTTCCGTGCGTCGTGCAATTGCGTCGAGCGTATCGCGCAGTTCGGCATAGGTCATGCCGTTTGGTTCGGCAGAAACGCAGCCCGGCACCAAAGAGATGTCCAGCACGTCGACATCAATGCTGACATAGGTCTTTGCACCTTCTGGCACGAGCGCGGCAAGCCCTTCAGGACCCATGTCATGAAATTGCGTCATGGTCACCACATCATTGCCCTGCACAATGGAGTCTTCAATCATTTCTTCTGAATGCCTCAGACTCCGAATACCCGCCTGAATCAGATTCTTCACATTAGGCATCGGCGCGATATGCCGAAAGGCGTGGCCATTGGTGAACTGTAGGTCATGAATAAACGGCGCATAGTCGGCGTGGGCATCAAAATGAATCACATAAATATCTTCTTCAATTGCGCGAACCACTGGGTAGGTGATTGCATGATCTCCGCCCATCACCACTAGCAAATCACAACCTGCAAGTGCCTGCTGTGTCATCTTTGTGGTGTTATCAAAAGTCTGTTTGATATCAGCTGGCCAAATATCAACATCACCCAGGTCAGTAATTAATCCCTGCGACATTTCGGTTTCAAGAAACTGTTTGCGATGTTCCGGATCGTAGTAGCCCGCGCCCCCTTGGCCAAAACGAAGCGAGTGCTCTCTCAAGGCGCGAGGCCCCATTCGCGAACCGGCCATAAAAGGCGAGCCCTCATCAGTAGGAACGCCCATCACGGCAATGCCCGTGTCAAGATTTTTGATATCGCTGCAGATCTGGGATCTCAAAAACGAGGCAATTCCAACAAAGGGTTGGTTCAGTCGAAAATTCTCATCTACCATGTTGATCTCCTTTTTGATTAATGAGCTTTTTTAAAAAAAGAGTGAAAAAAGCTGATTAATGTCGATTGCCGAAGGCAAATAAAAAACGCTAAACTGGAAGCATTCTACGATAGATTTTTCATTGCCATGAGCCAAGATTTCTTAAGTGCAGAGCAAATTGTCGATACGGCACGTTACCCGATTCAGGATCTGACTTCCGCTGAAGGCGCAAAGCTTGTCACAGCGTGTCGTGAGGAGTTTGCGGCCACAGGTCTTTGTACGCTGCCGGGGTTCGTCTCACCCGAAGCGCTTGGTGTGCTCGCTCACGAGGCCAACGGTCTTTTGGGGGAAGCCTATTTCTGTGATAGCACGCATAACGCGTATTTAAAGGATGCTGATCCTGATGTGTCACCTGACGACGTGACGCAGCGTCAGGAAGCCACTTATGTGGGCTCTGTGGCATATGACTACTTACCCCAAGATGGCGCAATGAAGCGCCTTTATTTGTGGGATCCGTTGATGAATTTCATTGGCGGCATTCTTGATAAAAAGCCGTTCTTTCGATTTGCGGATCCCCTGGGGGCCTGCTCGATTAATGTGTTTGTAAATGGTGGTCAACATGGCTGGCATTTTGACGAGTCGGAATTCACGATTACATTGATGCTGCAGCAGCCAGACGAAGGCGGGCTTTTTGAATATGTGCCTCAGATTCGCGGACGGGACAACGAAAAAGAAATCGTCGGCGGTGTGCTCGCCGGCAACCGTGATGGCGTCATGCAGCTTCCCTTTACGCCCGGCACGTTGTTGGTTTTTGGCGGTAACCAAACGATTCACCGGGTGACTCAGGTTAAAGGGAAAACCCCGCGTCTGGTGCCTGTGCTTTGCTACGCTGAAACACCCGATCACAAAAACAGCGAACAGGTGCGGGAACTCTTCTGGGGCCGCGCGGATCCCGGTTAGTCAATCTCAGCTGTCATCGCGATTTAGGTGCCACGTTGTTTAAGGCTGTCTGAGACAAGGCTAATAATCTCAAACATGACCGCAGCGGCCGTATGGGCCGTGATCTGATTAGGTGCATCTTTGGTCGGCATCATGCACACCACATCGCCGCCAATAATGTTTTTGCCACGAATACAACGCAATAATCGCATTACCTCATCGACCTGAAATCCCTGTACCCCCGCCTCGATATTCGCGACGCCCGGCGCCACCGTGGGGTCCATACAGTCAAGATCAAAAGTCACATATACCGGCGCATCGCCGAGACGTTCATTAATAGTGGCCATGGTTTTGTCGAGGCCGATCTCTCGGTAGCGTTTCATAGTGATGAGTTCGTATCCAAGATCCTTGCTGGGGTTAAGCCAGCTTAAAGTCCGCGGGTTGCCACGCATCCCAATCTGCACGCTGTGACTGGCGTCTATCAGGCCGTCGCGTACGAGATAGCTTGCCCAATGTGCGGCAGACTTTACGGCGCCCAGAAAATGCGGCACTTGCTCGTAGGCATCCGTGTGCGCATCGAAATGCAGAAATACGGCTTTCTCGCCGTTGGTGAGTTTCGATTGAGGTCCTGAGATGCCTTGAATAATTCCGCCGGTGACGGCGTGATCCCCGCCTACTGAAACCGGTCGAGCACCGGCTGCGTCAACCTGACGATAAAAATCGGTAATCCGTTCAATGCATGCCTCGTTGTTATTGCCTTCCGGCAATGGCACATCACCCAGATCATGAATGCGATGCGTTGCCCAGGGATCGATATTGAACTCCACATGCACGCGTTTGGACATGGCTGAGACTTGACGAAGCGCACGCGGACCCAGATGCTGGTCTCGTTCCGTGGTGCCGTTGCCGGTGGAGTGGGGCACGCCGACCAACGCGATATCGGCGTTCGCCGGATCACGGTCCAAAGGTGTTCGAAACAAAGTGGGAATATCCCACCAGTAGAGCGACTCCAGCATCATTTTGTCGGAATCAGAAAGATGATCGGTATGCATATAAATTCCTTTGAAATTAAAACTTCTTATAACAAAAAGACAAACTTTTAATTAGCTATTTTTGATAGCTTAAAATGGATACGTAATGATCCGAATTTACCAGTTTTTCGCGGTTATTTTTCTGAGCGCAATATTGTTTATCTCAGGTTGCAGTCAGTCATCGACTGACGGCGGTCTGTTAAATCAAGAGCCGGGGGCAGATATCGATGGTGACGGCATTCTTAATGAAAACGACGTTGACGTAGACGGCGATGGCATTCCAAA
>SHBR01000068.1 GCA_004212795.1 Candidatus Thioglobus sp. | reverse complement strand
TCAATCATATCAGCCAGTGCCGCGAGTTCTGCCAGTTCATCAGCTGAGATCGCAACTTCTTCTTCCCCGTCGCCGCTAGCGGCTTCTGGGGTGGCTGCCTCACCGGATTCCCCTGCCGTCGATTCTTCCGAGCCCTCGGCTGTTCCAAAGACTTCCTCGAGCTCTTCACGAGGATCCACTTCCGCTTCCTTCAGGATATCGCGGGTGACAAATCCCTCGGCGATTTCACGAAGTGCGATGACCGTATGCTTGTCCCGATTTTCAGGAACCAGCGGGTCATGTCCAAGATGCAACTGGCGCGCGCGCCGGGCCGCGACCAATACGAGCTCAAAACGATTTTCAACATTATCGAGACAATCCTCGACTGTAATTCTTGCCATCCGAAATTCTCCAGAAATACCCTTGCCCGGAACGACCCTGGCGCGGATCGGGGGCTAACCACGACTTACAACAACGTTTAGGATACATTTCTTGAAAGCATGCCTAAAGCGTTGCTGCGTCAACTCTTTTTAGTCTAACGATTTTTCGGGTTTACACAAGACCCTCAACGTCAAAATTATCGGCTGAAGTGGGGCGTTTTCCGTTTAGAACGAGGTTCTCAAGCTCCAAAAGCGCGTCTTCAAAATGAGTATTAATCATCAAATAATCGTATTCATTAAAATGGCTCATCTCGCTCGAGGCCTTTGAGAGTCGCTCCTGGAGCTGCTTGTCATCTTCACGTCCCCTCGCGGATAGCCGCGCGGCGAGCACCTCCAGAGAGGGCGGCAGGATATAGATACTCACCGCATCTTCAAACGCGTCTCGGATCTGCCGCGCCCCTTGCCAGTCAATATCCAGCACCACACTTTTACCTGCCGCAAGATTGCCGACAATCGCATCTCGCGACGTGCCGTAATATTGCCCGAAGACATTCGCGTACTCGACAAATTCGCCGGCGCCGATCATGCGCTCAAAGGTATCCACATCAACAAAGTTGTAATCCACGCCGTCGGTTTCTCCCGGCCGGATGTTACGGGTAGTGTGGGAAACCGAGGTCATCACACGATCGCAATCTCTGGCTAAGGCGCGGGCCAAGCTGCTTTTACCACCACCCGAAGGTGCCGAAAGAATAAAGACCTGTGCCTGACGGGTAACGCGCTCCATCGTCAACTTATTCGATGTTCTGAACCTGTTCGCGCATCTGCTCAATCACGACTTTCAGGTTAACCGACGCGTTCGTTTGCTCGGGATGACTGGATTTCGAGCCCAGGGTGTTGGCTTCGCGATTTAATTCCTGCATTAAGAAATCAAGACGTCGGCCCATTGGTTCCGGTTTGTTGAGTGTTCGCTCGACATCGTCGAAATGAAGTTTTAACCGGTCAATCTCTTCTGAGACTTCACTTCGGGCAAGTAAAACGACGACTTCCTGTTCAATCCTATCGGCATCCACCTGCGTAATCACGTCGGTAAGGCGCTGGGTCATCCGGTCACGCTGGACCTGCTCGATCTCTGGCATCTGCACCTCAAAAGCCGAAAGAATCTCCCGGGCTGCGGTCAACCGCTCGTTGAGAATCCGCGTCAGGCCCTCACCTTCCCGAGCCCGCGAAGTCATTAACCCGGTCAACACTTCACCCAATAAATCGCCCGCCGCAGTGGCCAGCGCATCGTCGTCGACGGCAGGTGTCGACATCACGCCGGGCCATTTCAGAATCTCTGACACCCGAAGCGGCTGTGCGTCCGGCATTGTCGCCCGAACCTGATCTGACCATTCCGAGATCGTGCTAATTAATTGGGTATCAATTTCCGGATCGCCCTGAACGGCAGGCCCGGGCTGATAACGTAACGTCGCATCAATTCGACCCCGGTTTAACGATCCGGAGATCAGCTCTCTAAAGCCGGTTTCGGCGAAGCGCAGTTCCTCCGGCAGGCGAAGCGCCACCTCCCGGTATCGATGATTCACCGAGCGCATCTCCCAGGTGAGATCACCAAACGGGGTTTGGGCTGCCCCTCTGGCAAAGGCCGTCATACTGTTGGGCAACTTGAAACCTCCGAATAATTAAACAACGAGCCACCTGTCTTCATCGCGTTGCTCTGTGGATCGCCCTGAAACGTAGCACCGTATTCTATTATCAAACACCATCGACCAACGAATTATGGCGACCGGTTATCGACGGTGATTACGACGCCGACTGCCTCGGCGGTAGACCCCGTTTCATGCGGTATGACGGTTTGTCTTCAACGATAATTTCGATTAAGCGGGAGAGAAGTTATGTCGCGCCAAATTAATTCGAGGACAGAAATAACGAAAGTTTACTGTATGATCAACGCAGTTTAATTCTGATCAGCGGACCCGTTACCTAGAAAAATGGCGAGCAGACTCCCCCTGCAGCCCGGATTTATCCTGAAAGGCTACACGCTCGGCGAAGTACTCGGCGGCGGTGGCTTCAGTCTGGTTTATCTCGCCAGCAGCGAGTTAAGTCGGGGCAAATTCGTGATCAAGGAATTTTGTCCCCAGGACATTGTTTATCGCCACTCGGATGGCTCGCTGAGTCCGAACACCGCACTCGCAGAATCCTCTTTCCGGCACGGTCTTGAACGCTTCAAATCAGAGGCTGAGCGAATGAGCAAGATACGACACTCGAATCTGATTGGCGTAAACGAGTACTTCGAGGCCAACAACACGCTGTACATGGTCATGAATCATGAAGAGGGGCGAGACCTACGCTGGTTCATCTCGAAAATGGGCGGCAATCTCGATTGGGATCTTTTACAACGCGTGTTCCCCCCGATTGGCAATGGTCTCCAGCAGATGCACCAGCTCGGCATTGTGCATCTAGACGTCAAGCCGGCCAATGTACTGCTGAGAACCAGCGGACAGCCGCTGCTGCTTGATTTTGGCGCCGCTCAAACGCTCGACAGCGATAAACCGTTCGGTGATTTTCAGACCCTGACCCACGGCTTTGCGCCTCCTGAACAGTATCTCGATGGTCAACTCGGGGTCTGGACGGATATCTACGGCTTGTCCGCAACCATTTACAACTGCATTACCGGAACACCTCCCACACCAGCACTCAAACGCAAAAAGGGTGAATCCCTCGAAAAAATAACGGTCACCCGGGCAAAGGAGTACCCCTACACCCTACTCAAAACGGTCGAATCCGCCCTATCGATCAACGAAAGCGAACGACCGGAGGACATGCAATCCTTTTTATCGATGGCTTTCGGGGCCTCCGGAGCCTCTTCTGGTGACCGATCGACCTAAAACCGGCGTTAAAAAGTTTTCATCAATTGGCCACCGTGTTAAATTTTGGCCAGTTGGTCTTACCAGGTTACCAAAGTATGAATCGAGAGCGAGTCAGTGATGCCGTCGTGCGGCAGGTCGAGGAACTGATACTCGAAGGAGCGTTAAAACCAGGCGATCGATTGCCTGCCGAACGGACGTTTGCAGCCCAACTCGGCGTATCGCGCCCGTCGCTTCGTGAAGGTCTTCAGATCCTTTCCGCGCGAGGCCTCTTAAATACCCGCAGAGGCGGTGCCACCGAGGTCACAGAAAGCCTTAATCCCGCGCTTGAAAATCCACTGCTCGAGCTCATCAGTGCGTCAGCAGATGCGCAAGAAGATGTCATGGAACTTCGTCACGCCATTGAATCGATGGCGGCATACCATGCAGCTGCGCGACGAACTGAACCTGACATTGAAATGTTACGAGCCGCCTACAAGCGGATGATTGTCTCGCATGGCGAAGGGGATGCAGTCATTGAGGCCAAGGCAGATGCCGATTTTCATCTCGCGATCGGAGAGGCCTCGCACAACGTTGTGCTGGTTCACGTTATGCGCAGCCTGTTTTCATTGTTACGCCGAAGCATTCACTACAACCTTGAAAACCTTTATAAACGACCCGAGAATTTCAAACATCTGCGTGATCAACATTATCATCTGATGAATGCCATCATCGATGGTGATCCAAAAGCGGCAAAGACCGCTTCCGATTCGCATATCAGCTATGTTGAAAAAACACTTCGTGAAATGAACGTACGACGGCGGCGGGAGGCCCGAGCGAACCGAAGGGTAAACGCGCTCGATGCATAACCACAATGTCTGTAATGGCTATAAATTTTTACAGTTGAACACGACTCATATATGCTCTCGCTGTCGCTTTAATTGATCAGTTTTTATTCCGCGAGCATAACTTTTGAAAGCACCTTTGACCCTCGTGATCGTCCTCGCAGGCACCTGGATACTCCTATCCGGGCATTGGTCGTTTTTTCTGTTGTCCCTCGGGGTCGCGTCTGTTGTGATCACAGTGCTCTGCGGGGTTCGGCTGAAGATAGTTGATAAAGAAAGTGTGCCGGTGCATCTTCTTCCCGGTTTGATTCGCTACACACCCTGGCTAATAGGACAAATTATTCAATCGAGCCTGCACGTAGCCCGTCGCGTGTTAAGCCCCAAACTCCCGATCAGTCCGACGATCATTCACATCGACACCCAGCAAACGGATGCTCTCAACAGCGTGAGTTATGCCAACTCGATTACGCTAACGCCGGGCACAATCTCGCTCGACGTGGGCAAAGACCAGATCGAAGTCCACGCCCTGACAAGTGAATCGGCCGAAAGTCTAAAAAGTGGCCTGATGGCCAAACAGGTTCGCAAAATGGAAGGCGTTCGGTGATCCTCACGATTGTGCTTGCCACATTGCTTGTCGGCATGACGGCTGCATTGATTCGCGCGATTAAAGGCCCAACCGTTTACGATCGTATTCTGGCGTCCAACGCATTGGGCACAAAAACCATCCTGGTAATTGTGGTGCTCGGATTTTTGATGGGCGATCCGAGTCTTTATATCGACATTGCGCTAATGTATGTCCTCATCGGTTTTATTGGCACCGTTGCGGTTTTAAAGGTTTCGGAATTTGGTGACCTGGGCCAATCCCGATCGCGCACTGAAGAGGATCATTCTTGAGCACCGCAATCGAAATACTGGGCGGCGCGCTGCTGATTACCGGTGCGTTTTTTGTCCTGATTGGCGCCACCGGTCTACTCAGACTGCCGGACATTCTCACCCGGATTCATGGTGCGAGCATTACCGACACCCTCGGGGCCGGTGCCATTCTTCTGGGCCTGGCCATGACTGCGGGCTGGAGCTTACTGACCGGAAAACTGCTCGCGTTGCTCATCTTGATGGCGCTTTTAAATCCCTCGGCCTCTCACGCACTGGCCAGAGCCGCTGTGCACGGTATCCGGAAACCGTGGCTTGAAAAAGAGGACAGCTAGGTGCTGATCGAAGTCGTTAATGTTGTCATTCTGGCGCTGCTGGCAGTCACTGCACTTGCGGCAGTCCGCCTGAATGATCTTTTTGCGGTGACGATGATGTTTGGCATCTACAGCCTGCTCGCGACCATCATGTTTGTGGTGTTGGATGCCATTGATGTCGCATTCACCGAGGCTGCCGTTGGCGTTGGTATCTCAACCGTGCTGATGTTAGGCACCATCGGTCTGGTTGGCCGTCGGGCCCGCAAGGCGAGCCATCGACCAATCCTGCCTTTAATCGTTGTCATCATTACCGGCGCCGCATTGGTATACGGCACGCTGGATATGCCGCGCTTTACCGATCCCGCGGCGCCCGTCCATCAGCATCTTGGGCCCTATTTCCTCAATGAATCCCCCGATCAAATTGGGATTCCAAATGTGGTCACCAGCATTCTGGCAAGCTATCGGGGCTATGACACGCTTGGAGAGCTTGCGGTCATTTTTACCGCCGGCATCGGGGTGCTCGGACTGCTTGGGCTTCGGAGACGAAAACGTCCCGGACATGAAGGTGGCGCCAGATGAATGACAATCCCGTCCTTCGGATCGTTGCCAAAATCATTATCCCGATGATTCTGTTGTTCGCGCTATACGTGCAGTTTCATGGTGATTATGGTCCGGGCGGCGGATTTCAGGCGGGCGTTATTTTCGCCGCCGGCTTTATTCTTTATGGTCTTGTTTTTGGCACAGAAGCACTTCGAAGCGCAGTACCACCCCATATTTTGCGAATTTTTATTGCGCTCGGACTCGTCCTTTACGCCGGCGTTGGCGTTGCGACCCTATTAATGGAAGCCGACTTCCTTGCGTACAACGCGCTGAGTCAGGATCCTGTTGCCGGCCAACATCTCGGCATCTTTCTCGTGGAACTTGGCGTGGGCATCACGGTCGGCGCCGTCATGATCACGGTCTTTCTGGGCTTTGCCGGGCGAAATGATCCATGACAATTGCAGGACTCTACAACTACTGGATCGTGATTCTGCTGATGATGACCGGATTTTATGTGGTGATTGCAAGCGGCAATTTAGTTAAAAAAATAATTGGATTAAATTTGTTTCAAGCCTCTGTTTTTATTCTTTACATCAGTCTTGGCAAAATAGCAGACGGCCACGCGCCCATCTTGCAAGCGGGTATCAGCAATTACTCGAATCCGCTTCCCCACGTGCTGATATTGACCGCAATCGTTGTGGGCGTGGCGACCACCTCACTGGGTCTCGCGCTCGTGGTTCGAATTCGTGAAGCGTACGACACGGTCGAGGAAGATGAAATCCATGATCAGGATGAATCGATGTGATCATCACGCAGTTGCCCGCATTACAGGTTGTCATACCGCTCATCGCAGCGCCGCTGTGCCTGCTGCTTTACCGACCGCTTGCCACCTGGCTGCTGACCGTTGTCACCAGCGCTGCCGCGATGTTGATTTCCGGATTGATCCTGGCCCAGGTGCTGGATCAAGGCGTCATTGACTATACCTTTGGGGGTTGGGCCGCACCTTTTGGCATTGCCTACCGAATTGACCTCGTTAATGCCTATGTGCTTCTAATTGTCTCAACAATCAGTACGATCGTTTCGGTGTTCGCTCGCGTCAGTGTCGCAAGTGAGATCGAGGCGCATAACCAAGGCATTTTCTATACCGCCTGGCTTTTGTGTCTAACCGGCCTGTTGGGCATCGCGATTACGGGAGATGCCTTTAATCTGTTTGTGTTCCTCGAGATCTCTTCGCTATCAAGCTATGTCCTTATTGCGATGGGAAATGACCGGCGATCACTGACCGCGGCTTTCCAGTACCTGATCATGGGAACGATTGGCGCCACCTTCATTCTGATTGGGATCGGGCTGTTATACGCGCTCACCGGTACGCTAAACATGCTCGATCTTGCCGAGCGTATTCCCGAGGTCGCAAACACAAGAACCGCGCGGGCTGGATTCGCGTTCCTCACCGTTGGCATCGGCCTCAAAATCGCGCTGTTTCCACTGCACCTGTGGTTACCCAATGCCTATGCCTACGCTCCATCAGCCGTAAGTGCTTTTTTGGCAGCAACCGCAACCAAAGTTGCGGTCTATGTATTGCTGCGTTTTATCTTTTCGGTATTTGGCAAAGACTTCGCACTTGACACCATGCCGCTTGCGCTCGGGCTCGCAATACTGGGCTCATCGGCGGTGATCTTTGCGTCGGCTATCGCAATTTTCCAGGACAACATTAAACGCATGCTGGCCTACTCAAGCGTCGCCCAAATCGGATACCTCATTTTAGGTGTGAGTCTGGTCAGCCCGGCAGGACTGACCGCAACAATCCTTCATCTTTTCAATCACGCGTTAATGAAAGGCGCGCTGTTTCTCGCGCTGGGCTGTATCGCCTGGCGCATTGGCAGCAGTCGGCTTGGCGACTTCAAGGGGTTGGGTTACCGCATGCCCTGGACCATGGGTGTTTTTCTCATCGGCAGCCTGAGTCTCGTGGGTATTCCCATGACCGCCGGATTTATCAGCAAATGGTATCTTGTATTGGCCGCGCTGGAGCGCGGTTGGTGGCCCGTATTGGTTGTTATTTTGGCAGGTTCGC
>SHBR01000067.1 GCA_004212795.1 Candidatus Thioglobus sp. | reverse complement strand
TGCAAAAGGTATTGTGACGGGGACCAAGAGAGACTTGAGTATTGATGGACTTACTGTTGATGCAAGAAATAATATCGGGAGAGTCGGTGTAAGTGGCGCGTTTGGCCTTACGGGAACTCAGTCTGATCAGGATCTCTCGATGGAGGTCATGATTCCGGATCTGAGCAAATTACAGCCCTTTGTTTCGTATCCGCTCGCAGATTACGCAGGTATACGATTAAACGCGGGCGCGGAAGTTAAAAGAGAAAATGGACGCGTCCGTCTAAATCATATTTCGGGCATTTTGTCGGGCAAAGGAATAAGGGTTGGACGTTTTTCGGGTCAGTTGCCGGATGTCAAAAACTTGCGCAGTGGGTCCTTGGCGGTTGATCTAGAGATGGATCATTTAGGTCGCCTTGGGCAATCCCTGGGACTCTCATCGGACACCTTAGTGCCAGGCCGACTGTCAATAAGTGTCACGGGTTCATCAAAGGAGGATGCGCCTTTTCTGGTGAGGGTCGATGGCCAAACGGACTCCATGGAACTCAGTGTGAGCGGTAAATTAACTTCGCTGGATGCGACATCAGACCTTGAGCTTAAGTCGCGGTTCACAGTGACCGACGCTCAGGATCTCGCAAACCTATTCCCGATCGATCTGCCGATAGATGGCCCACTCAAGATACAAATTGGGATCGTACGAGATAAAAAAATTGATAGCAAAAGCCTAGAAACAGATATTCAGGTCGAGGCGAATGAAATTCGGGCCACGGCAGATGGCCGGTTATCTTGGCCGTTGCAAGTTGGCAGTTATCTTAATGCGCATATTGAGACGTCATCATTAAAAAATTTGGATCATTGGTTGCCAGGCGACTATTTAGATCCGGGCCCACTATCGATTGACGGAAAATTTGTTTTCCTACCTTCTGATCAGCATCAAGCCGATTTTTCGGCTCGCCTTGGGAACAATGATCTAACAGGCACCGTTAGGGTTAAGGCAGATCTTCTGGATCGGTTTTATGGCCAAAAGGAATTGGTGACGCCTTTTGCGCTGACGGGATCCTTCCAATCTTCGAGGCTTAACTTAATGGAGATTTTCCCGCCACCTGTGAAAAAAGAGCCTGCGGTAACGCCGAGAAAAGAGATCGAGGCAGCAGCTCCGGCTTCGGGCACAAATCCCAAAAAAGGCAACTCCGTAGAGGGGTCCATGCAGAAACAAAGAACCGACCGTAAAAAGGAGTCTAAGGCGCCGCTTTTTAGTGCGGAACCTTTTGTTCTTGATTGGCTTGATTCAGTTAATGTCGACCTAGAATTCGAAGCCGCAGAATTTATCTCACGAAGTGCAAGATCAGAAAATCTAAATGCGGCTATTAACATAAAGGATAAGGTCTTAAGGATTCAGGCGGACAGTGGGGAGTTTTCCGGCGGCAGTTTTGTATTTGACTTTCAGATTGACTCTCAAAGTAAACCCTATAAAAGTAATCTGAAGTTTGAGATTAATGATCTTGTGATGAATGAGGTGCCTTCTATTCAGGACGCAAATCTTCCACTTCAGGGTAGTTTGGATTTTGAAGCTAAACTTTCAGGAGAAGGTGAGTCTGTAAAAGAAATGGTGTCTACTGCTCGGGGAACGATTTTGGCGTCTGGCGAAAAAACGTACTTTCCATCAGGCGGTTTTTCTTTTCTAACCCAATCAATTTTGGGCACGATCTTGGGTTTCGTAAATCCTAAAGAAAAAGATGAATTTCATCAGGTGGACTGTGGCGTAATTGGTTTTAAGGTTGTGGACGGTATTGTGATGTCGCAAGATTCGATTGCCCTGCAGACAGAAGATGTCACTTTCCTGATCCGGGGTGGATTTAGTCTTGTAGATGAATCACTTGTTTTTGTGATTCGTCCTAAGGCCCGGAAAGGAGTGGGTCTCTCTCCTTCTACCTTCACGAACTTTTACCGTTTGGGCGGTACCCTCAGAAACCCCAAACTTGAACCCGACGCGACGGGTGTTTTGAAAACCAGCGTCACCTGGGCGTTGGCGGCGGTTTCAGGGGGGCTAACGCTCATTCCGCAGGCGTTCTTTGATAAGTTCATGGGAAACTATGATGTTTGTGCGATTGCAGACCAAAACTACAAGACTCTGATTGAAAGTGATGACGCGAATGTCCAGAAGACCTGGAGTAAGTTGACGCGTTAAGATGTTGAGGCTTTTATGTTTCGGCTCTTTTAAACAGGGAAAACTTAGACACGATATGGAGGATGGCTTGAGCCGCATGGTAGCTGCAGTTGAGAAATTAGGCGCACTTCGAGTGATGCTGCTTTCGGTGTTGGCACTGCTTACCGTTTTAGCACCATTTGCGCTGGAGACGACAGGATACGAGGGGTGGGCCCTTGCCAGTACCGTGATCGTGCCTGCGCTCGTTCCTATATTTTTTTTCGTCACATTGCTGGATATATTGATGAGTGCAATTTATCGATCATCAAGCGATGGTGATCTTAGGGGTAAATATCAACTGGTGATTAAAGTTGAGGTTGTGTTTCTGGTTATAATGATGAGCGCCTGGATGCCTTTATTCTGGGGCGTTTTAAACCCGCAGTGAAAACAGAAACCTGTCACGTTATGGATCGAAAGCATTTTTCGATATAGGTTGCGGTCATCAGGTCAAGATGGCCACCGCCACCGTTTTTAAATACCGTGATGTCGCTCGATTCTTTTCGGCCTGATGCACCAGAGCAAAGCTCAAAAAGATCGGCCCGGATATCAGCCTCGGAGATCACGCCTTTTTCGATCGGGATAATCAGTTCGCCAATTTCTTCGATAGTGGTTGCCCGGGAATCAACGAAAATCATAGCGCGGGAGAGTGTCTGATCGTCCGCCTCCCGCATGTCCTTTCGAAAGGCGCCAACGAGATCAACATGAGTGCCCGCTGTAAGCCACTGACCCAGGATAATCGGTTCGCATGTCATGGTAGCGCTACAAATAATGTCCGCCCAGGCGACTGATTGGGCAAGATCATCAGTTGCTTCTACTGGAAATTTTTGAGACAAGTTGCTTACCAGTTTATCTCTTCTGCCTGCGGAACGATTCCAAATCCTGATGGAGTCAATTGCCGGATTTGACGCGCAGTGGGCTTCAATCAGATAGGGAGCCATCGCACCCGCACCCACCATCAGGAGGTTTCGAGACCCGGGTTTTGCCAGAAGTTGTGAACCCAGCGCCGAATCCGCAGCTGTTTTTAGATAGGTTAAAGCGGTGCCATCAATCGAACGCGTCGGAACGCCAGTCTTCCCGTCGAAAAGAACGTACGCGGCATGAATAGCGGGAAGATCTATCGCTTTATTATCCGGAAAGACGCTGGCAATTTTAACGCCAAGGCCGGACCCTTTTTGCCAGGCGGCACGTATCAGGCAGTAGTTTTTCTCAGTTTCCCCTTGCTGCTCAAGAAGCAAATCTCTCAAGTCAGCAGGGGGTTCGCGATGCATCAGGGCCAGCGCATTAATTAACCCGGCAAAGTTAATATGCTTGTAAATCTGGTCGGCGTCTAGGTGAAATGATTCGGTGGACATAAATTTCGGTTTGCTGGCAATAGATGTTTAGTTTAGCCTCAGTTCTTGGGTGTTGGCTTGCTGCGTAAAGTCAATAAAAAATTGATTGGCAGGAATACAGATTTCGATGAAAGTGGATAGTTCGTTGGTGAAGAATTTGGCTGATCACTGTGGTGTAGTGCTGTTATATCATGGTTTGTTCGACGAAGTGCCATCGGAACTGGGTGGCGAATTTCACAATACGACACCTGAATTTCTGTTTAGGCAACTCGAGTTTTTATCCCAGTTTTTTCGTTTCGTATCGATTGATGAATTCGCCGCAGCGGATGACCCGCGTGGTCTTGCGGCGGTAACGGCTGATGACGGGTATCGCGGAATTCTTGATCGTGGTTTAAAAGTGTTCGAAGCGTTAGGTATCCCAGCGACGTTGTTTTTAAATCGCTCCTTTTTTGAGGGGGGTGTGTTTTGGCGGGATAAGGTTAGGGCAATCATAACCACGGATCAGGTCGGAGACTTTGAGCAGAAGTTCAAGGACAGATTTGTAACTCAACCCAACCAGAGTTTTTATCGATACACAAAGGATCCAAAAAACAACAGCATCGAAGTTGTGACTGCTATTGACGAGTTTCTGTCTGAGAAAGCAACGGTTCAAAATTTATCGGATTATTATCTAAGAAAACCCCAAGAGCTTATAGCGCATCCATTGATCAGCTATGGCAGTCACTCCGTTAATCATTATGTGATGTCTTCTCTCTCAACAGATCAACAGTGGCGCGAAATCGAAGATAACCGACGCTTTTTGAAACAGTTTGAGAATGTTCAAAAAAGCGATATTTTTTCGGTTCCGTTTGGAGGAGACCAGGATTACAATAATCTGACGCGTGATATTGCGATTCAAGCAGGACACACGGGTTTGCTGTTGAGCCGCAACCGGTTGCAAAAAAGAAAAAAAAATCAAAGGCAGAAAATATCGTTGAGCATCGAGAGGATGATGTCCCGGTCCACAGACATGCAGTCGCTGGTGACACATTTATCCGATGCTGCTGAGCGGTCTTAGGTGGTTGACGATCGAGTTTGAAAGGAGAATAGCGTGAGTCAGAAATCAAATCGGATGGGGGGTCGAGCAGCCCGCCAGGCAATGCGGGCGGCACCAATTCCAGAGAATGAAAAGCCAGTGCGTCCGGGCTTTTCAGGTGGTCGTTATCAGCCGCTTTCACAGGATGAGGTGTTAAAAATTCATGAAGCTGCTATCGAGACTCTAGAAACTATCGGATTTGCAAATTCCCTGCCCTCATGTATTGAGCTGATTACGGCGGCCGGCGGCTCATTGACCTCAGATGGCCGGCTGCTTGTTCCGCGAGAGATGGTTGAAGACGCTCTATCAAAGGCGGCGAAGAACATTACACTTTACGCCCAAGATCCAGAATTTGATTTGGATCTAAGTGGTTCTCGAACCTACTTCGGTACGGCGGGCGCGGCGGTTCATGTGGTCGACACTGTCAAGCGGGAATACCGTGAGTCGACGTCACAGGATCTTTATGATGCGGCAAGAATCGTTGATCAAATGGAGCATATTCATTTCTTTCAGCGATCGATGGTTTTGCGAGATATCGAAGATCCTGCAGAAATGGACTTCAATACGTGTTACGCCGCTATTGCGGGTACACGCAAACATGTCGGAACGAGTTTTGTCGATCCAGCACATGTTCACCAGACGGTCGATATGCTTGAAATGGTCGCGGGAGGCGAGGACGCGTGGCGGGCGAGACCTTTTGTCAGTTGCTCATGTTGTTTTGTTGTGCCACCTATGCGTTTTGCCGAGGATGCCTGTCGAGTGCTAGAGGCCTGCGTGGAGCGAGGGATGCCCATTTTACTTCTGGCCGCAGGTCAAGCCGGTGCAACCAGCCCCGCTTCTTTGGCAGGGGCCGTGGTACAGGAAGTTGCGGAAGTGCTTGGCGGCCTTGTCTACGTGAATCTTCTAAAACCCGGTCACCCCGCAATTTTTGGGACCTGGCCTTTTGTTTCGGACCTTCGAACGGGCGCAATGAGCGGGGGAAGCGGTGAGCAGGCAGTGCTCATGGCGGCCTGTGGCCAGATGGGCCGTTTTTATGATTTGCCAACTGGGATTGCAGCAGGGATGGCAGATGCCAAACTTCCTGACGCCCAGTCAGGCTATGAAAAGTCCTACACAAACGTACTTGCGGGTCACAGCGGTACTAACTTGATTTACGAGGCAGCAGGGATGCATGCGAGTCTTTTAGGGTGCTGCTTGGAAAGCTACATCATTGATAACGACATGTTAGGGGCGATTAACCGAACCATTCGGGGTATTGAGATAACCGATGAGTCGTTGTCTATTGAAACCATTCGGGATGTCTGCATTGGGGGGCCCAGTCATTTTCTCGGACATGATCAGACGATGCAACTTATGCAGCGAGATTATGTTTATCCTGAAGTGGGGGATCGCCTGAGCCCCAAGGAGTGGAATGAAAAGGGACGCCCAGACCTGCTTGAAAAAGCAAGGGCCAGAGTATCAGAGATCCTGGCAGGACCCAGACCGCAGCATTTTTCGACTGAGGTCGATCAGGAGATTAGGAAACATTACCCCGTTCGATTAGCGGTCACCGATCCGGACGAAGTCGCTACCTAGCAAGAGGTCTTTTGATAAGGTGACCAGAGTGTGGTCGAGTCACGAGTTTTATTGCTAGGGAGATAGCCGATCGATTATCCAAACACCGTTATTATTGCGCCTGTATTCAAATCGATCATGCAAGCGACTGGCTTGTCCTTGCCAAAATTCAAGAGTCTCAGGGGTGAGTCGATAGCCACCCCAGAAATCCGGTAAGGGTATTTTTTCTTCAGCGAACTGTTGAGTGAGTTGGAAAAGCTTATTTTCCAAAACCGAACGATCGGAAATAACTTTACTCTGATGGGATGCCCAGGCCCCAACTTGACTTCCGCGGCTTCGACTGTGGAAATAGGCAGAGGATTCATCATGAGGCAGCCGGCAGACCGGTCCGCGAGCGATGATCTGGCGACCCTGCGATGTCCAAGGAAACAGCATCGCAGCTTTCGGATTTTCCGCTAGATCCTGACCTTTTCGACTCGCATAATTGGTGAAAAACACAAACCCGTTTTGATCGAACTGTTTCATTAAAACAGTTCTAACGCTCGGTACTGCGTCGGCCGACGCAGTTGCTAAACTGATGGCATTAGGTGCATCTGGATTTTCCTCACAAGCCTCTAGAAACCATTGTTTGAACTGCTCCATAGGCTGTGCGGCTAAATCATGCAGACTCAATGGCTCTCGTGAAAAGTCTTCTCGGATATTGTCAGGGATGCTCATTAAAATTTAAAGGTAAATCGGGTAAATCAGTCTAGTGTGACAGCCTTATTGTTTTGACTCACCGCTAGATCATAGCTCCATATATCAACGTCAAATCCCTCTTCTCTTAATCGTTCGGCGAGGGCGCCCAGGTACCGCTGGAAATTGGACTCTTCTGTATACGCTATTTCATTGACATAACGAAAGATGCCGTAGGTATGAAAGGTTTTAAACGCGCCATCCATGCGCATGACTTCTTTTCCGCTGGAATCAAAAAATATGACGGTTGGCGCGAATTGAACGTTTAGATCTCGAGCAAATTCCCTGACCGTAATCTGGCGACCCCCTGCTGTCGTAACAGGCGTGTTTGACCACATATCAAGTTGAAATGACTTAATTTGTCTCGCTTGATTCCGGGCTAGTGATTGGGTGAGTACTTTTTGATGCAGAATATCGCATTGACGGCAATTAGATTGCTCAAAATAGATTGCAAAAGGCTCCCCAACTTGATTGGAGATGTCGAGTGAATCCGATTCAAAAAAAGCTTGTCTGTTCATTTCAGCGTTATCTGGCGAGCCTTGAAGGTTGGCGAGATACTCCGGGAATGTTTTATCGGAGTTACTGGTTTTCTTGGCCCAGTCGAGTGCAGCGCGTAGTTCTTTCGGCGGGTAATAGCCATTGAGTCGAAGAGCAATGTCACGTGATTCGCTAAAGAAAAGTAAAGTCGGGGTGAAATTAACGTTGAGTGCCGCCGCGAGTGTCTTTTCTGTAAATGTTCGACCACCCACTTGAATAACTTCCCGGTCACCCCATATGTTGATTGCAACAACGTCGTAGTGGGTATTCATCGTCTCTACGATATCGCGCTGGGAAAAATTATGTTCAACGAGCGCGTTACAGTAAGGACATCCTGTTTGCCAGAAGTAAAGCACCAGCCGTTTTTCTTCAGTGGCGGCTTCAGCAATATCATCTTCAAAATCAAGAAAGCTATCCTTAAACCAGCTCGGATGCTCAGATTCCATTGCGCCAAGAAATTTGCCTAATTCATTTGAGGCAAAGACAGAAGCAGTTGACAGTGGCATCAGAAGAGCGAGCGCTAATATCATTCGAGC
>SHBR01000066.1 GCA_004212795.1 Candidatus Thioglobus sp. | reverse complement strand
CGTTCCACAAGCGGATAACCTAGATCCCGATTTTACAGTCGCTGAAAACTTGTCAATTTACGGAAGCTACTTCCGTCTAAGCCGAAAAAGCTTGGCCAGTCGCATTCCTGAACTACTCGAAATGGTACAGCTTTCAGATCGTGCCGATTGCCGAATCAGCACGCTTTCTGGTGGCATGCAACGTCGCCTCACTCTGGCACGGTCGCTTGTCAATGACCCTGAATTATTGGTTCTCGATGAGCCCACAACAGGACTTGACCCTCAGGCACGCCATATGATCTGGTCATTGGTTCATCAAATGAAACGATCCGGTAAAACAATCCTGCTGACGACACACTATATGGAGGAAGCAGAAAGACTCTGTGACGAACTGATTATCATTGACCATGGGCGCCTGCTCGCTCAAGGTAGCCCGGTCAATCTGATCAAAAAGCACTGCGAGACTGACGTGGTCGAAATTCGCGGCGACGTTACGTTGGCAATTACTCGTGATCTTCCCGAATCCTTCCGATGCGACCGCTCTGGCGACAGCCTCTATATTTATTCTAACGACACATTTCGCCTTCTCGAGTGGGCCGAATCACTCCAAGGTCTGGCCTCCCTTCATCGAAAAACCGGACTCGAAGATGTGTTCTTACGGCTCACCGGTCGAGGATTACGATGATCAAACTCCATCCTCCAAAATTTCGATTAGAAGCATTAGCCGTGTGGCGACGAAACGCGCTGGTCTGGAAACGACTGATGGCGGCGAGTCTTTTACTTCATTTCGGCGAGCCACTCCTGTACTTAATCGGCATTGGCTATGGCCTGGGTCGTTTTATAGGTGACATTGACGGTATACCGTACTTCACCTTTCTCGCTTCAGGTTTTATCGCATGGTCCGCAATGAACGTGGCCAGTATGGAATCAATGTGGTCTGTGTACACCCGAATGGTTCCCCAGCAGACTTATGAAGCCATCCTCGCAACACCCGCCACTGTCGACGATATTGTAATGGGCGAACTGCTCTGGTGCGGCACTAAAAGTCTTGTTAGCGGCAGCGCGATCCTCGCTGTAGCAGCAATGCTGGGCGCTGTTCATGATTGGACAGCGATTTTTACACTACCCGTGATATTCCTGACGGGGCTTTGCTTCGCAGCACCTGGGTTAATCGTGACCGCCTATGCCAAGGCTTACGAAAACTTTAATTTTTATATGACGCTTGTGATGACGCCGATGTTTATTTTATGTGGCGTCTGGTATCCCATCACGACACTGCCAGAGCCTGTGCAAATGGTCGTAGAATTTCTCCCGCTGACTCATGCGATTTCGATTATTAGACCAATAGTCGTTGGAGCACCCATTGAGAACCTGGCTGTACACCTCGGCGCATTACTTCTATTCGGCGCGACTTGCACTTGGATTGCGGTGGCGTTAATTCGTCGACGCCTCGTTCAGTAATTTTTCTCTAAGTCGGAATGAAAAACGACCGGTCGCCGAGGGTCAATTCTTGCAAAGGGTATCGTAGCAGCGTCGATAGATTTTCTGTGGTTGCGACTACAGATGTCTCGCCCTGCAGAGTGCTTCCATCGCCACAGAGGCATAACAAATGATCACTGAATCTGATTGCAAGGTTAAGATCATGCATAACCATGACGACAGCACGCCCCTCGGCACGCCACTTTTTCAGTGCGCCTTGAAGCAGGTTAATCTGATAGTGAAGATCCAAATGATTGACCGGCTCATCAAGCAGAATCGTTTGCGCGTTCTGTGCCACCGTAGCGGCAAGCTCTACTCGGCGACGCTCTCCACCTGACAACGAGTCGACATCCCTGTGCATTAACGCCTCCACTCCCATCTGGGAAAGACTCTCGACCACGATATCCTGGTCGTCCCGAGTCGGACCCGCCCAACGAGAAATCCAAGGATGGCGAGCACTCATGACAAAGTCATAAGCGCGAGTTGAGATAGGCGCCTGCGCTTGCTGAAACAAAATGCTCACTTTTTGCCCGCGGGCTTTTGTCGCAAGAGAGTTGAGCGCTAAACCATCGAGCTTGATCTGTCCTCCCAAAGGATCTCTTAATCCCGCGAGTGTGTGGAGTAGTGTTGTTTTACCCACCCCGTTACGACCAAGCACAGACCAGACTTCCCCGGGCTTCACTTTTAACGTCAGGTTGTCACAGATTTTTTGTCCGCCGATTTGTAAATTCAGGCATTGAACTTCCAGGCGAATCATGACGGAATGCTCAGGCCCCGGCGTCGGAGCAGATACAGAAAAACAGGCACCCCGATAAATGAGGTGATCACACCCACCGGCAACTGCTGTGGTGCGATGACCGTGCGAGCAATCATTTCGGCGATAACAAGTAAAGTACCGCCCGCTAGCGCTGAGACCGGAATAAGGAGTCGATGCCTTGAACCAATAATCAGGCGCATCATGTGAGGAACAACAAGACCTATAAATCCGACTGGCCCTGCAAGCGTCACTGAGGCCGCCGTTAAAAGGCTTGCTGCTAATAAAATGATCAAGCGCAGCGCCGACGTATTTAACCCGAGTGAACGCGCTCTTAAGTCCCCTTCCAGGAGCAGGTCAAGATCTCTCGCCACAATGAAACCGGCAATTAAAACAGCAAGCAAAACAAGAACTCGAATAAATCCGGGCCATTCCGGACGAAGATCGCCCATCAACCAAAACAGCATGCCCTGAATCTGGTTTGCCTCCCCCAAAGACAGAAAGAACCCGATCAATGCGCCCCATCCTGACGCCAGCACGATACCTGTCAGCAACAGTCGTGACGATCCCCAATCGCCGGATGCTCTCGCCAGGAGAATGAGCAGCATAATCGAAAAACCCGCTCCGATTGTTGCCGCAATCGGCACCACGGAGAACGGAAGACCGAGCAACATAACAATTAAAGCGAAAGCCGCAGACCCGCCTGAGACTCCCAGCACATAGGGATCTGCTAACGGGTTTCGAAGCAGTACCTGCATCATGACGCCAGCGACTGCCAAGGAGCTACCCACCACAAAAGCGCTAAACGCTCGCGGGAGGCGTAACTCCAACACCACCATCGTGGTCATACTGACGGTTCCCGATCGGAAGAAACTAATCAAGTCATTCCAGACAATAGCAACACTTCCGACCAGAAGCGATAGTGCCAGCGCCGCGATCGAAAAAACCAATAAGACGGCAATCGTCAGCCGATGGAATCGATGTGAACTTTTCACGATACAGTTCGTAATTCTGTTTCCAGCATTTATTGAAGACGCACCCGCGCTAAATCCATCTTCTCACAAAGCTCGGTCATGGCAAGGACAATCCGGGGGCCCATTCGGGCAATGTGATCGGCATCAATTGAAATTAGATTCTGCGAAGCAACGGCAGTCATCGCTGGCCACTGACTCCACATCGATACTGGTGAAGAATTTTCTGTTTCGGTCAAGGAGCCCACAATCACATCCGGGTCCGCATTAAGCACCGCTTCGACAGACACAACCGCGCTGATCGTTGGTAATTCCGCGAACACATTAGACCCGCCACAATCTTCGATAAGTTGGGAAACGACGTGCGTACCGTTTAATGTATAGATTGGATGATCCCATACCTGATAAAAAACACGAACCGGTCTTTTCTTCGCGTATCGCCCACGCAGTTCTGCAATTTTACGTTCAAAGTTTTGAGCCTGGGACTCAGCTATCTGCGTGTTGTCCATCAGTAATCCGAGTTGTCGGATCAACGCTGCAATCTCCTGTAGCGTACCCGGGTTGCTCTCAAACACATTGAATCCTAAACGCCTTATCATCGATAAGTCAGCCTCATGGTTTCCCTCTTTCCATCCCAAAACGAGGTCAGGCTTCAAAGAAACAATTTTTTCTAAATCAAGCAAACGATGACTCCCGACTCTCGGCAGCAACAGAGCAGCAGTCGGAAAATCGCTAGACGCCATTACGCCAACCAGGGATTCACCGGCTCCGATATGAAACATGATTTCGGTGAGGTGAGGCGCCAAACTAATCACTCGCTCAGCCGGCACCTCAAATTGAGAAAGTACGGCGTGATCTATTTCTGATGCGAGGGAGTCAGACGAACGACACCCTGCCACTATGAGTAAAAAAAATAATGTCGACAAAAAACCACAAACCGCACTGATCGCCTGTCCAATTGCTATCGGCCTGAAGTGGATGTTTGGGTCACCCATCGAGTCCACGCGACCCCGGAAAGTGGGTTAAATCCAGTGAGCCGTGCGCGTCATTACCTTAGCAACCACTCGCATCGCCCATGGAATTGGATGAGGTAAATCCTCCGCCCCGGCATCGGCCGCAGTCTCAGCGTGCGCCCGTTCATCTTTTCTCATTTGCTCGACAACAGCCCGACTTTTTAAATCCGCCTCCGGAATTAGATCGAGATGGCTATTAAGATGAGCTTCGACCTGCTCTTCCGTTTCTTTTACGAATCCAAGATTACGTCGATCTCCTGAAAGACCCGCAACCGCGCCCATCATGAACGACCCGACGTACCAAAGAGGGTTTAAGAGGCTGGCACGTCCATCCAGATCGTGAAGCCTGCTGTTACACCATAAAAGATGGTCTTGTTCTTCTGCTGCTGCATTACGCATAGCCAGTTTTACAGCGTTATTTTTTGCGGTTAATGCCTGACCTTCGTAAAGTGCCTGAGCACAAACCTCTCCCACATGATTAACCCGCATCAGGCGCGACGACTGAACTTTCTCAACTTCACTCAACTGCTGCTCGGGCAGATGTTCGGCAGGATTCGCGCGACCCGTGCCGGCCGGCAAAGAAAATACCGTACTCAGGGCCGTTTGAAAAGATGCCAAGATATCGTCGAGCGGGGAGAGCTCTCGTGCGTTCGGCGCTGGGGCAGACAATTTAATTTCCCTTTCCATCTCACACTGTTATCCAGAAATCAATTTCGTCGCCATTGTAGTCCTAGAAAAAAAGATCGCCCCGGCTGTCGGTAGTAACTGGCATGCTCATAATCTTCATCAGCCAAGTTTGCTATCTTCCCGGTTAACACCCAGTTTTTCGCGACTGAATAATTTGCACGGAGATCAACAACTGCGTAGCTGTCAATTTTCCTTGAGTTGGCGAGATCATCATATGCACTTCCCGCTCCACGGAGTGATCCTCCAACAGAAAATTTTCCAAAATTACGATCGGCACGAAACTCCATGACTTCTCCCGGACGGCGCGGCAGCTCGTTTCCATCATAGGCGCCCCCATCTTGCTCCGCCGATAAAAACGTCAATGCTGCAGCCATCTGCCAACTGCCGAGCGATTTTTGACCCTCAATCTCAAGCCCCATAATACCTGCCGAATCCAGATTCGCTGGCGCAAATGTGGCCGAGTCGTACGCAATCAGATCATCAACCTCACTTGAAAATAAGGATACTGCCCACCGGGACGAGGTATTTGACCATCGATACCCGGCCTCTATTGTTGACGACTCCTCAGGCGTTAAATCCGGATTACCGAAGCCGGGATAGTAAAGTTCATTGAACGTTGGCGCCTTAAATCCTGTTCCGAATTGCAGCGTCCAGCGTCCCGCTGACTCCATCCCATAACCTAAACTGGCATCACCGGTGGTAGCGTCTCCAAACTGCTCATTGTCATCAAATCGCAGCGCTGCCTGCATATCGAACCCGCCCAGGCTGGCTAGAATTTGACCAAATACGCCCACGTTTTCTCTAGATGTCTCCGCATAGGCATTAAGACTATCAATCTCATCATCTAGAAAATCAACACCGAGTGTCAGAAGATTCGACGGAGATATTGAAATATCACTTTGCAGGCTTAAAGACATCCGAGAGGTGTCATAACGATCAACCGACGTCCCATCCTTATACATGTCCTGCTCATCACGACTTTGTCCAGCCGAAAATTTTAACCCTACATGCTCAGTGGCTACCCAATCCACGGTCGCCCCCAAAACACTCGTAAAAAATCTCGTTTCGTTCTGAAACGAGCCATCAAATTCATTTTGCCCATCAGAGGAAAGAAAACTAACCGACAAGTCAGCCGCATCACCCAAAGCACTCTTCAACCCGGCTTGAACCGACAAACTTTCAAACCCATCCGGATCATCTTCGATCGCAAAGCAGCCTGCGGTAAGATTGCCTTTGCAAACATCGTATCCGTCGGTCTCTTCACTGGTTACCGATAACGTAAACCGGGTACGGTCTTTGTCACCCACAGAAACCCGAGCACCGGCTTTTAAATAGTCTTCGCTACCTGCTGTTAGAAACGCGGAAGCCTGTTCAGCGCTACCCGGATCGCGGGTAAAAATTTGAATAACCCCACCAATCGCATCCGACCCGTAAAGACTGGATCGGGGACCCCGCACGACTTCGATTCTTTCAATTTGATCCGGATCAATAAATTGGAACGCAGTTGACCCGAGAGTTGCTGAACCGACTTTCACCCCATCGATAAGTACCAGAACCTGGTCAGTTTCTGCGCCTCTCAAAAAAACAGAAACAGGCTGTCCGGCCCCCCCTGTTTGGCTCACAATCATCCCGGGCACCGTCCGAAGTAAGTCAGCCACTGACTCCGGTTGAAGTGATTCGATCTGCTGTCGATCAATGACGCTTACAGCCGCCAGTGTGGCGTCGACCGATTGAGCCGTTCGGGTCGCGGTTACCACAACTGGATCAACTTGAGCTCGAACTGAAAAAGAGAGAAGCAGAATTAAAACGGAAACAAAAAACCGGTAGCAAAAAAACATTGGCATCTCCAACGCACCCGCCGTGCGACTTTGAGCGCGGGATGCGACAGACACCGTGCCTTCGCATCGCCCCACGCGATGAGTTTCTAAAGCTAACTGGCCGGTCTCCGGACTCGTAAGCGAGAACAAATCTCTCGAAAGTAGCGCCTTCCCGCGACTCGTTGTCGCAGTGGCAGTTGCTACCCAAACTTACTTACCGTTGCGGGGGCAGTGCCGGGTTTGAAAGACTCAGTGGTCTCGCGCACCGGCTTCCCGTTTCACCGCGGCTCTTAACGAGCGCGCGACACCAGAAAGTATGGGGAGTATAAAGAAAGCGCCAACTTTCTGGAAGATTAAAATCTATCTTCATTTTTAGCTCAGCACCGCCTTAATCTCATCAAAAATCTATGTCTCAAATCCTCTCTTGACTTTAAACGGTTCAACAGCGAGGATTCGTCCAATGACGGCCCCGAGATGGGTTAAAAGGGAACGAGGCATGCTCACTGCGTGACCTCGGCTGTACCCGCAACTGTAAGCGAGGAGAATCTGCTCAAGTTTCGCCACTGACTAAAAGTCGGGAAGGTGGAGCTGATTCGAAGAACCGCTAGCCAGGAGACCTGCTGTCATGCGCGTTGCTTGTCCTGGATCGGGAGAAATCCAAGACGCGAACCACCTTGGTGGGCGACGCCTAACGTCGTGATATTGAGGAATGTTCGCCATGCTAGCGATCCTTTTAAAAACGGTCAGATACTGCACGGACTCCACTGGAGCATGCGGTCCTCTCTGTGAGTCTAAAAAGTGATCTCCCGCGCATCTTTATTCGCACTCACTGCCTCTGGAGCTCTACACGCCGCTGCTCTATCTAGCTGGCACGCCCCTCTTTTAGTTGATCCAGCATCAATAGCAAACTTTGAAAATAATCTGGACGTGCAAATTATTGAGGACGCTAACACCATTGGTGATATCCCGGCAGCCTCGCAGGCTTCAATCGATAGCCAGCCCAGTAACATATCCCCAGTCGAGATCAATGAAAAAGAACGGGCGTTAATTCACCACGTCGAGCGTCTTTCAGAAACGATATTCTCACTGGAAAAACAGCTTGAAAATGCTCATCATCAGGCCCAAATCGCCAACCACGAAATCGAGCAACTGACCTCGGCCAAAGCATCACTGGAAGAGACCCTGGAGGCCGTCCACCGCTCGGCCAATATGGCGAAAGCCGGCATGTCGGAGCAAATTTCAATCTTAAAGGCGGCGAATCGGCAATCACGAATCGAAAA